>DASYSN010000275.1:0-5106 GCA_036003305.1 Thermoanaerobaculia bacterium | reverse complement strand
TCTCTCGCTCTTCCCATGGTTGCGGCAACCGCGCTCAATCCGATTTGCTCTCGCTCTTCGACTCCGACTTCGTGGTGGACGACGACTCGCTCTTCGACTCGCTCTTCGTTTCGCTCTTCGACTCGCTCGGCTTCGAGGACGACGACGCGTAGTCGGTCTTGTAGAAGCCGGAGCCTTTGAACTGGATCGCGGGAGACGAGATGAGCTTCTTCATCTCCGCGCCGCACTTCGGACACTGCGCGGAGGGAGCATCACTCACGCGCTGCAGGATCTCCGTGCGCTCTTTACAGTTGATGCACTCGTATTCGTACAGCGGCATGTCTGGTTCAACAGTTGCGAGGCCCGCGCCGATTTCAGCGCGTGAGCGGAGCGACCTTCTCGTGCGCCGTCGCCTCCGCCGCGACGAGGACGCCGTCGCGGAAGTAGACGCCGGCGATGCCGCCTTCGCTGGTCCGGTAGTACCACGACTCGTTCGTAACCTCCGCGTGCTCGTGGGTCGAGGTCCAGCCGGGAATCGGCTTGCCGAGGAGCTGGGCGACCTGGTGCTGCGACATCCCTTTCTCGAGCGCGAGAAGCTTGGAGTGGGTGACGGCGAGGTGTTCGACGGCGTCGGCGACTCCGCGCGCCGCCTCCGGGTTCGCGGGGTCGTGCGCGAGGACGGCGCGGTAGAAGCGGATCGAATCCTGGTAGCGGCCGATCGAGGCGAGCTCGCGCGCGAAATCGAGCTGGATCCGCTCGTAGACGGCGCGCGCGCGGCTGTGCTGCGGGTGCTCCTGCACGAATGCGCCGAGCGTGTCAGCGTAGATTTGCTTCTGCCGCGGAGACGCCTGCGGCGAGACGGCGGCCTTCTTGTGGTGAAGCACCGCGAGCCAGTCGCGATCGAGTGCACTGTTCGCGTCGTTGCTGCATGCGGCTAGCAGGAGGATCACTGCGGCGGCCGGGACGATGCGGCTCATTTGCTGCCACCTTAACACGGACCATATAATTCCGTGGCTTCAGCGCCGTCCGACGCGAGGCGGGTCAAGTTACACCACCAGGAGGAGTTATGGCCGTGAGGGGTGAGGAAGTCGCAAGCTCGATCGACGCACACGTCCGCGAGGCGGTCGAGAGGATGGTGAGTGAGATCCGCACCTCGATCGAGGACATCCGCACGGCTGTCGACTCACAGCTGAAAGCGGCGCTACAAAGTGTGCAGGCGGACGTCAACTCGTTCTCGTTCCTGCCGCATATTCAGAAGACGATCGGCGAGCTCGAGGAGACGCTCCAGGCGGAGATCCCCGCGCCGGTCGCCGCGCCCGCGGGCGCCGGGGACGTGTCGCGTCTCAAGCGGGCTGTGCAAGCCGTCGAGCGCGGCAAGTCGCAGGTCGACATCCTCAACGCGCTTCTCGAACAGAGCCTCGACTTCGGCTCGCGCGCCGCGCTGCTGATCCTGCGCGGCGAAACGTTCAGCGGCTGGAAGGGCGTCGGCTTCGCCGCGCACGGCGGCAACGACGAGAACATCAAGCGCTTCAACGCGGCGCCCGGCCTCATCGGCGAGCTCGATCAGGTGCTGCACAACGAGCGTGTCGTGGCGTGGGACGGCGCGAACCTCGCGTCGCGCTTCGGCGTCGGCGCACCGGACAAGGCGCTGCTCGTCCCGATGGTCATCAAGGACAAGGTCGCCGCGGCTGTGTACGTCGACGCCACGACCGACGATGTCTCGAAGCTCGATCAGGCATCGGTCGAGCTGCTCGTCTTCACGACAGGGCTGCTGATCGACACGCTCGCGATCCGGAAGAAGTCGCCTTCGCCTTCGCTGTCCGAGGAAGAGGGGGCCACACCAGCACCTTCCGTGGCTGCTCCGCCTGCGCGTCCGACACCGCCGCCTCCTCCGCCGGCTCCTCCGGCCGCCGAGCAAGGGTCGGCCACGGTCGCGATCACCGCACAGCAGATGCGCGAGATGATGGCCGCGGCTGCACCTCAGCCGAAACCGGCCGCTGCTCCGCCGCCACCACCCCCGCCTCCTCCGCCTCCTCCGCCTCCAGCGCCTCCTGCGCCCGCCGCGCCTTCAGCGCCTTCCTTCGTCGACGAGGGACGTCCGACGACGCAGTTCATCCCGCCGGTCGGCGTCACAGGGCGCGCCGCGGCGATGGCGGCGCAGGGCGAGGAGGCGAAGAAGCACGACGAAGCGCGCCGCTTCGCCCGCCTCCTCGTCTCGGAGATCAAGCTCTACAACGAAGCGAAGGTCGAGGTCGGCCGGAAGAACAAGGACCTGTACGAGCGGCTGAAGGAAGACATCGACCGCAGCCGGCAGATGTACGACGAGCGGATCGGAGAGGACGTCCGGAAATCGTCGAACTATTTCTACGACGAGCTCGTGCGGATCCTCGCCGACGGCAACGCCGAGGTCCTCGGCCTGTAATTCGCAGTCGGACGCGCCGTGCGCGGTCTTCGCCGTAAGTGGGTCGTCACCACCGTCGTGGTGCTCGTCGCCATCGGACTGACGATCATCGCTTCGCGTTACTTTCGCCCGCGACGTTTCGGCCGCGAGGCGGTGACGACGCACAAGCCGGAAGCGCCGCCGGATCTGCTGAAGCTGCGCGATCAATACCTCGCCGGCCTCGCGGCGATTCATGACAAAGACGGCGAAAAGGCGACGAGCACGTTCGCCGCGTTCTCGTTCCGCGGCCGCGTGGTCGAGGAGTACCGGCTCTACTACCTTGGCCGCGCGTTCGAGCTGAGCAACGATCACAACTCCGCGCGCCGCGTGTACGCGGAGCTCTGGCAACGGAGCCCGCGCGCGGCGATCGCGGACGACGCCGCGCAGCGTCTCGGCGCTTTGTATGCCGAGGCGGGCGACTTCGCGCGTGCGTCCGAGATCTACGATGCGCTTGCCGCGCGGACGGACGTTCCGAACGTCGCGGCGGCCGCGCGGTGGGGATCAATCGAGGCGCACTTCACTAACGGTGACGTTGACGGCGCGCTCGAGGCAGCGCGTGCAACGGCGATCAAGAGTCCGCGCGCACCGCAAGCCGTCGACGCGCTCGCGGTGGCGCGGACGATCAACGGCGTCCCACCGGACGCCACGATCCCGATGACGCTGGCCGAGCGGCTCGAGCGCGCCGTGGCGCTGATGCGCGACGGCGATCCGCAGAGCGCATACGACGAGCTGACGGCGCTCGTCGGCGCGGCGCCCGCCTCGCTGCGCGATCCGATTCAGCTGAACCGCGGCCTCACGCTCAGCCAGCTGAGGCGATACGACGAGTCGAACAAGCTCCTCGACCCGATGGCGGGCGGCGCGTCGAGGTTCGCGGTCCCCGCGATCGCGACCGCAGCGAAGAACTACCGCGCACTCTCCGCGTCGATCAATCCGATCGTCATCAAGCAGGTCACGGTGCGGCAGAAGGTCGGCAACGTGAAGGTGCGCGTCGGAAAGGGGAAGAAGAAGAAGCTCGTCACTCGGCCGAAGTACGCGAAGGTCAAGAAGAACATCCAGCTCGTCGACCTCGCGAAAAAGGCGAAGAAGGACGCGTACGACCGCCTCGCTACCGAGCGGCTGAAGGACCTGCTGCAGATCCGGGAGACGGCGCCCGAGGTGCGGCTCGATGCGCTCAACACCTTGATCGCCGTCGCACAGGCGAAGCATCAGGACGACTACCTCCGCCAGCTCGTGCCGCAGGTCATCGCAATCAACCCTTACGACGACCCGGCGCTGCAGTACTTCTGGGACAAAGCGTGGGCCGCGTATGCCGCGGGCGATCTGAACGGCGCGAAGGAGCTGCTGCGCTTCATCAGCGAAACCTACAAGTCGCCGAACGTGCAGCGGCAGGCGGACTACTGGTATGCGCGCGTCGTCGACCGGCAGGGGAACAAGGCGGATGCGGCGGCGACGTATCAGCGCCTCGCTTCGGCGCCGTATGAGGATGTCTACGCGCTCTACTCCGAGTCGCACGGCGGGAAGCACGTCGTGCCCGCCGCTAATCCGATCGCCGCGAACCGCGAGGACTGGCGCGACATCGCGGAAAGGTCGATGCCTTCCGAATTGCGGCTCGCGTACGAGCTGACGGCGCTCCAGGACTTCAACGACGCCGCGGCGGAGCTAGCCAGGAACGCGAAGCGGAAGAACCAGCAGTTCGCCGACGCGCTCGCCGCCGAGAAACTGAGCAACGACGGAAATCTCGTCGAGATGTACCGGACGCTCCGCCGCGCGTGGCCGCTGCTCGCGACGGTCGAGCAGGACTCCGTGCCGCCGTACTTCCTCAAGATGTATTACCCGGTGAAGTACCGCGACGCGATCATGCGCGACTCGCAGCGGTTCGGCCTCGATCCGTACTTCGTGATGGCGCTGATCCTTCAGGAGAGCTACTACAACCCGCGCGCGAAGTCGCGCGTCGGCGCGACGGGGCTGATGCAGATCATGCCGTCGACCGGCGCGGAGCTCGGCTCGCAACTCCATCCGCTCTTTAGCGTGAAGCGACTCACCGACCCCGATACGAACATCGAGATCGGCACGTACTACCTGCAGCACCTGATGTCGCTCTTCAACAACAACCCGCAGCTCGTGGCGGCGTCGTTCAACGCGGGACAGGGGAACGTCCTGAAGTGGCGGCGCGGCGCGCCGCGCAAGCCGATGGACGAGTTCCTCGAATCGATCCCGTTCGCCGAAACGCGCAATTACGTGAAGCGCGTTACGATCCTCCGCTCCGCGTACGCGCGGATCGCGCGATGAGAGTGCAACCGTTCGTCGGACCTTCGAACAGCGGCAAGACGACGACCATCTGCGGCCTGATTCGCCACGCTGTCGCCGTCGGCGAGCGCGTCGGAGCGATCAAGCACACGCACCATCCGCTCAACACGGAAGGCCGCGGCGACACCTCGCGGTTCCGCGCGGCGGGGGCCGAGCCGGTCGTCCTCGCGGGCGACGGCGAAGCGGTGGTCTTCCGCGGCAACGAGACGTTTCGCGTCCGCTTCGACGACCCGCGCGACCTGCTCGAGGTGTTCGACGCCGACGTGGTGTTCGTGGAAGGATTCAAGTCGTATGACTGGTCCTGACGCGCCGCTGCGCTATCGCGCGGTGCTGTTCGACCTCGATGGAACGCTCGTCGACTCGTACGCGGCGCTGTCGGA
>DASYSN010000274.1:0-4719 GCA_036003305.1 Thermoanaerobaculia bacterium | reverse complement strand
CCGTCGTAGGACTCGGCTTCAATGAACGACCGGAGCGTGTGCTCGTCCTTCGCGCCGAGGGCGACGCTGGCGACGTAGACGTTGCCGTAGGTCATCGCGATGAGGCCGAGGTCCTTCTTCGCGGCGCGTTTGCCGGCGGCGGCGAACTTTGCGACGGCGGCGCGCGGGGTCGACTTCGACGCCTGGCCGCCGGTATTCGAGTACACCTCGGTGTCGAGGACGAGGACGTTGACGTTCTTGCCGCTGGCGAGGACGTGATCGAGGCCGCCGAAGCCGATGTCGTACGCCCAGCCGTCGCCGCCGACGATCCAGACGCTCTTCTTCACGAGGTAGTCGGCGAGGGCGAGGAGCTGCTGTTCGTCCGTGGCGTCGAGTTTGTGCATCCGCGTCATCAGCTCGGCGCGGCGGAGGCGCTGTTTGAGGATCTCGACGCGCCCGCGCTGCTGGTGGATCTCCGCCTCGTCCTTCTGCTCGCACTCGAGGATCTCGTCGGCGAGATTGTCGCCGAGCGTCGGCGCGAGCTTCTTGAGCAGCTCGATCGCGAAATCGCGCTGCTTGTCGATCGAGACGCGGAACCCGAGGCCGAATTCGGCGTTGTCTTCGAAGAGCGAGTTGCACCACGCCGGCCCGCGGCCGTCGTCGTTCGTCGTCCACGGAGTCGTCGGCAGGTTGCCGCCGTAGATCGACGAGCAGCCAGTGGCGTTCGCGACGACGATGCGGTCGCCGTACAGCTGCGTCATCAGTTTGAGGTACGGCGTCTCGCCGCAGCCGGTGCAGGCGCCGGAGAACTCGAAGAGCGGCTGTGCAATCTGGATGTGGCGAAGCAGTCCGGGCGTCAACTTGGTGCGGTCGTATTCAGGGATGCCGAGGAAGAAGTCCCAGTTCGCGGCCTCGGACTCGCGCAGAGGCGGCTGCGGCTGCATGTAGAGCGCCTTGCGCGACGGCTCCTTCTTGCTCTTCGCGGGGCAGATGTCGACGCAAAGCGTGCAGCCGGTGCAGTCCTCGGGCGCGACCTGGATCGTGTACGCGAGACCTTTCCAATCCTTGTGCGCCGGCGCGAGCGACTTGAACGTCGCGGGGGCGTCCGCCTTCAGCGACTCGTCGTAGACCTTGATGCGGATGGTCGCGTGCGGGCACACCATCGCGCACTTGCCGCATTGGATGCACGCCTCGGGGTCCCACACCGGGATGTCGAGGGCGAGGTTGCGCTTCTCGTATTTTGTGGTGCCGGAGGGGAAGGTGCCGTCGCACGGCATGGCGCTGACGGGGAGGTCATCGCCGCGGCCGGCGATGATCTCGCCGAGGACGGTGCGCACGAATTCGCTGTTGGCTTTGTCGACGGGCGTGAACACGCTCTGGGCATCTTGCTCGCCCCTCACCCGGCGCTCCGCGCCACCCTCTCGCGCGGGGAGAGGGAGAAAGACTTCGTGCAGGTTGGCGAGGGTCTGGTCGACGGCGGCGAGGTTCTTCTGGACGATGGCGTCGCCTTTGACGCCGTAGGTTTTCTTGATCGCTTTGCGGATCGCGTCGAGCGCTTCCTCGGGAGGCATCACGTTGGCGAGCGCGAAGAAGGCGACCTGCATGATGGTGTTGATGCGCGAGCCCATGCCGCATTCGCGCGCGACTTTGTTCGCGTCGATGGTGTAGAGCTTCGTCCGCTTCTCGATGAGCGCGCGGAGCACGGCGGGCGGGAGCTGCTCCGCGGTGCCGTTGAAGAGGAATGTGCCGCCGGTGAGGAGCTCTTTGGTCACGTCGTAACGTTCGAGCAGCGACGCCTGGTGGCAGGCGACGAAGTTGGCTTCGCTGATCAGGTACGGCTTCGCGATCGGGCGCGGGCCGAAGCGGAGGTGCGAGACCGTCGCGGCGCCGGACTTCTTCGAGTCATAGACGAAGTAGCCCTGCGCGTAGTGGCCGGAGTCGCCGAGGATCTTGCAGGAGTTCTTGTTGGCGCCGACCGTGCCGTCGGCGCCGAGGCCGTAGAAGAGCGCGCGGACGACGTCTTGGTCCTCGATCGACCAGCGCGCGTCGAACGGCAGCGACGTCTGCGAGACGTCGTCGTGAATGCCGACCGTGAAGTGGTTCTTCGGCGCATCGCGGTCGATGTTCTCGAAGACCGCCTTCGCCATCGCGGGGGTGAATTCCTTCGACGAGAGGCCGTAGCGTCCGCCGACCGCGTGGATCAGGCGTCCGGTCTCGTATAGCGCATTAATCACGTCGAGGTAGAGCGGCTCGCCCGCGGAGCCCGGCTCTTTGCAGCGGTCGAGGACCGCGATGCGCTCGACGGAGGCGGGGATCGCGTCCATGAAGCGCTGGACGTCGAACGGCCGGTAGAGGCGGACCTTCAGCACGCCGACCCGTTCACCGGCCGCGTTCAGTGCGTCGGCGGTCTCGCTCAGCGTGTCGCACGCGCTGCCCATCGCGATTACGACGCGGTCGGCGTCGGGCGCGCCGTGGTACTCGTACGGCAGGTAGGTGCGGCCGGTGAGCTTCGCGAAGCGCTCCATCGCTTCGATCACCGTCGCGCCGCAGTCGCGGTAGAACGGGTTCGAGCGCTCGCGCGCCTGGAAGAAGACGTCGGGATTCTGCGCGGTCCCTCGTACGACCGGATGGTCCGGCGAGAGCGAGCGCGCGCGGTGATCGAACACGAGCTCGAGGTCGATCATCTGCCGCATCGTCTCGTCGTCGAGCAGCTCGATCTTCGCGACTTCGTGGGAGGTGCGGAAGCCGTCGAAGAAGTGGAGGAACGGGATTCGCGACTCGAGCGTCGCCGCCTGCGCGATCAGCGCGAAGTCGTGCGCTTCCTGGACGCTCGCCGACGAGAGCATGGCCCAGCCGGTGGAGCGGACGGCCATCACGTCGCTGTGGTCGCCGAAGATCGACAGCGCGTGCGTGGCGATCGCGCGCGCCGCGATGTGGAACACCGCCGGCGTCAGCTCGCCCGCGATCTTGTACATGTTCGGGATCATCAGGAGGAGGCCCTGCGACGAAGTGAAGGTCGTGGCGAGCGATCCGGTCTGCAGCGCGCCGTGCACCGCTCCGGCGGCGCCCGCCTCGCTCTGCATCTCGATGACGGTCGGGATCGTCCCCCAGAGGTTCGGCTTCTTCTCGGCCGCCCACGCATCCGCCCACTCGCCCATGTTGGACGACGGGGTGATCGGGTAGATCGCAACGACTTCGTTCAGCTTGTACGCGATCTTCGCGACCGCCTCGTTGCCGTCGACCATCGCGAACGTGGCGGTGCGCTTTTTCTGCGCTTCCGCGAGATGAATGACTTCAGCCAGGGACATTCCGTGCCTCCGCTCAGCAAGTTAGAGCAGGGGCAAACACGGCGGCATGACGCGAGGCACCGGGCGGAGTGATTGGGGTCACACGCCGTGTAGGGTGTGCTAGCGCGACGCCGACAGCGTCCGCATGCAGTCGTAGCAGGAGTTGATCTCGCTGCTGATCATCTGCAGCACGCTGAACCAGAGCGGCGGGTTCTCATCCAGAAGTTTGAGGAACGAGGTCTTCGGGATGAAGCCGGTGACCGCGGAGATCCGCGTCGTCGCGGAACAGTCGTGCGCGCGTCCCGAGACGACGCAGGAGAGGCCGAGGATCTGGCCGGTGCCGGCGATGCGGAGCGGCTTGACGACACCTGCTCGCGAGGCGAAGACGAGGTCGACGTCGCCGGAAAGGAGAACGTAGACGCCCGCCGGATCTTCGGCCTCGCGAAACAGAACGATTCCCGCCGGCCACGTCTCGATCATTTCGTACGGCGCCAGCGACTGCAGCACCGTAGTGCCCTCGGTCTGCAACAGGTCGGTGTCGATCATGGTGTCAGTCACATTGCACCTTCAGAAAGGCAAAAAACGTGACTGGAGCCACGACGTCACGTGATGATGGTCGCGGCTCCATGTTTCACATTCAGACGGAAACCATGTGCTCGAGCAGAGGCTTGTTCGTCACGAACATGCTCGAGCCCTTGACGTCGATGATCTTCTTTCGCTTGAAGTCGCTGAGCAGGCGCGTCACGGTCTCGCGTGTCGTGCCGATCATCTGCGCGATCTCCTCGTGCGTCAGGAGCACCTTGAGGCGCATGCCGCGCGTCGTCTCTTCGCCGGTGCGGTCGCACCAGTCGAGGAGGAGGCGCGCCAGCTTTTCGCTGGTCGTCTGCGAGAGGCCGAGCGAACGGATCTCGCGCTGCGCCGAGTGATACTTCTCGCTGAGCTGCTGCGCGGTGTGCATGCAGGCGTCGGCGTGCGAGCCGAGGAACTTGAGGAAGTCGTCGCGCTTGATGAAATTGAGCTGCGACGGCTCGATCGTCTCGGCCGACACTTCGTACGGCTTGCCGAGGATCGTGGCGCTGGCGCCGAGGACCTCGCCGGGCTCCGCGATCTTCACGATCAGCGTCTTCCCCTCGGTCGACGACGTGGTGAGCTTCGCGCGTCCGCTGCAGAGAATGAACACGCCGCGCGGATCTTCGCCTTCAACGAAGAGCAACGATCCCTTCGGATAGAGGCCCGTGAATTTCACCGAGTCGAGAGCAGTGACCGTGCTCGTCGCCATGTTGCAGAACAGACGCTCCGCGCGGACGCGGCACTCGCCGCAGTTGTATTCGACTTCGAGGTTATAAGGTGATGGCATAACGCCCCCTTGGTTCATCACAAAATGTAGAAGCGGCCATGACCCGGGCGCATCGACGTGAGTCACGAGTCGATGTGATTGCAGTCACACGGCGGC
>DASYSN010000273.1:0-2113 GCA_036003305.1 Thermoanaerobaculia bacterium | reverse complement strand
GCGGAAGCGAAGATCGAGGAGATGTTCGGCCGCCTCACCTTGGACGACAAAATGCGCTATCGCGCGCAACGTCACGGCTCCGTCAACCAGGGCTACTTCCCGATCAAAGAGACGAGCAACATGCACCCCGACCTCGTCGAGGGATGGGTCTTCTGCCGCCGCGCGTTCGAAGATGGCGACTTCTGGCCGCTCGTCGAATACCGCGAGTTCTTCCGGCAGATCGTCGCCGCGCACGAGCGGCTAATCCTCCCGGTCATGCAGGCGATGCTCGAATCCCTCGGCTGCGATCCACATCTCTACGACGCGAAGCTCACCGGCACGAACTTCGGCTTGCGCCTCAACTACTACCCGCCGATGTCCGCGGAAGATGAGGCCTCCGGTGCCGCGCGGCTCCTCGGCCACGAAGACGTCGACCTCTTCACGTTCCTGCCGGCGCCGCGCACCGAGGGGCTGCAGATCCTCAACCGCCGCAACATGAAGTGGATGCGCGTCGCCGCGCCGCGCGGCACGATCATCCTCAACACCGGCGACTACATGCAGCGGATCAGTAACGACATCTTCCCCTCGACGACGCATCGCGTGAGCAAGCCGCGCGACGCCTCACGCCGCCACACTCCGCGGGTCTCCTTCCCGATGGCGGTCTACGTCTGGGAGGACGAGGTCCTCGAAGTCCTCCCGTGCACCGGCGCGCCGAAATACCCGCCCGTGAAGGCGATCGAGTTTCACACGAGCATCACGAGCAAGTTCTACGGGGATGATTACGCGGTGAAAGCCTCAGCGTGATCCAGCGCACGGGCGGTTGACGGCCGCAAACCCATATTTACCTCCGTCTCAACACACAGGAGGAAAGATGCGTTTGTTGAACCGGATATCCGTGTCTCTGGTCGCCGCCGCGGTGGCGGCACTCATTCCCCTCGGCGCGCTCGCCGATATGGAGCAGCGCGCCGCGCGGCTCGTCACGACCACTCGCGCGATCGAGTGGCAGCCAACCGCGGGAGCAGCGGACAGCATGCTCTCCGTGAAGACTCCCGACGGTCAGGTGAGGACGCAGACCTTCGCCGCCGGACAGAACCCGATGCTGCGGCTCGACGGCCTTGCCGACGGTCTCTATTCCTACGAGCTGCGCGTCATGCAGGCCGACGCGAAGCCGCTCTCGCAGTCCGGCTCATTCACGATCGCCAACGGCGCCGTTCTTCCGCCAACCGTCATGGAACGGAAGATCCCCCACGCGACGCCGATGACGTTCTTCTCCGACTTCGTCTCGGCCGCGGGCGGCGTCTGCGGCGGTTCCGACTGCACCAGCACGGAGTCGATGGGAACCGCGACGATCAAGCTGAAGGCGAACAACGTGCGCCTGAAGTTCGAGGACACCTCGACCCTCTCCGGATTCCCCGGTACCGACTGGCAACTGAGTGCGAACGACACGTTCAGCGGCGGTGCGAACAAGTTCTTCGTCGAGGACCTCACCGCCGCCACGGTGCCATTCACGATCGAGGGCGGTACGCCGAACAACACGCTCTGGGTCGACAGCACCGCACGCGTCGGCATCAACACGTCGACCCCGGCGAGAGACCTCACGGTGGATGATCCCGTCTCCTCGATCATCCGGATGGAGCAGAGCGCGTCACCGTTCCAGGCGTGGGACGTGGTCGCAAACAACAACAACTTCATCGTCCGCGACGTCAGTCACGAGACCGATCCGTTCATCGTTCGGACCTCCGCTCCCTATTACTCCCTCGTCGTCGACACCACCGGCCGCATCGGCCTCGGCGTCTCGGCTCCGCTCTACCAGATTCACCACAGCAGCGGTGCGCGTCTCGACGCCGGAAGCTGGATCAACGCGTCGAGCCGCACGGTGAAGCAGGACATCCAGGACCTCGACGGCAACGCCGCGTTCGACGCGTTCAAAGCGCTGCAGCCGGTGACGTTCGCCTATAAAGCGGCGCCGGCCCAGACCCGCGTCGGCTTCATCGCCGAAGATGTCCCGGCGCTCGTCGCGACGCCCGACCGGAAGGGCCTCTCGTCGATGGATATCGTCGCCGTCCTCACGAAAGTCGTCCAGGAACAGCAGCGGACGATCGACGAGATGCAGGCGCGATTACAGAAGCTCGAG
>DASYSN010000272.1:0-4886 GCA_036003305.1 Thermoanaerobaculia bacterium | reverse complement strand
TCGCGGCGCCTCCCACCGCGTTGCTATCCGCGCCCTGGCCTTCCGCTGGATTCGCGTTCTGCATTCCTGCTGGACGAACAGAACCGCCTACGACGAAACCGTCTACCTGGCCGCACTTGAACGCCGAAACTCACCGCTTTGGAAACGACTCGCGGCTTGACTTCCGACCTCAGATGGCTGAGCCGGCGTAGCGCGGCGAAGGACCCGGTGCTGAAACGAGAAGCGCACCCCAGCTACGGTGGCTGGAACGCATGACTCGTTTCAGCACCGGATCCTTCGCTGCGCTCCGCGGCGCCGCCGCTCCGCCAGCTCAGGATGACAGTGGGGAATCTTGTCACGACGTGTGGCGTCACCCGTTCATCTTGCGCACGATCGTGGTGACAAGCCGCCGGGGCGAGATGCGGATGGATTGGGCGAGGAGTTTGTTCTGCACGCCGGGGATGGCGATTCGTTTGCCGCTCTTCATTGCGGCGTAACCGGCGCGGGCGACGCTTTTCGCGTCCGCCGGACGCTTCATCTTGAATAGGGTCGACGACTCCATGTTGGCGGCGGAGGCGAAGCCCGTGTCGGTGGGGCCGGGGCAGAGGGCGGTGACGGTCACGCCGGTGTTCCGCAGCTCGTCGGCGATCGCTTCGGAGAACGAGAGGACGTACGCCTTCGTCGCGTAGTAGACGGCCATGAGCGGGCCGGGCTGGAACGCGGCGGTCGAGGCGACGTTGAGGACGGCGCCGTGGCGGTGGGCGATCATCGCCGGCAGGACGAGCTTCGTCAGGTGCGTGAGCGCGGCGATGTTCACCTGGATCATCTCCAGCTCCGCGTTCAGATCGGTCTTCGCGAACTCGCCGCCGAGGCCGAAGCCGGCGTTGTTCACGAGCGCTTCGATCTCGACGCCGGATAGCGCGGCCATGATCTTCGCCGGCGCGTCGGGCTTCGCGAGATCCGCGGCGACGACATGCGCTTTGATGCCGTGCGCGCTCTGGAGCTCTGTCGCGAGCTCCTGGAGCTTTCCCTCGGTTCGCGCGACGAGCGCGACTTCCCACTTGTCGGCGGCGAAGAGACGCGCGAGCTCGAGCCCGATTCCGCTCGAAGCGCCGGTGATGAGAGCTATGCGTTGCATGCGAAGATCATGGCATGAAGCGGCGGTTGCGCGCTTCCTGAACGCATCTGTCCGCTCGGAGAGGTCAGATGTCCGCTCGGAGCGGACAGATGTCCTCTCCGTACGGACAAATGTCCGCCTGAAGCGGTCAGATGTCCGCTTTAGGCGGGATAGAGTCCGCGCCGAGCGGAGCGTTGTCCTCTCGAAGCGGACGTTAGTCCGCTTGAGGCGGTCATTTGTCCGCTCTAAGCGGACATTTGTCCTCTCCAGGCGGACTGCTGTCCGCATCAAGCGGACTCCTGTCATCTCGAGGCGGACACTTGTCCGCTCGGTGCGGACACGTGCGCCACAGGCGGTGTCATGCGTTACCCTCCCGCACCATGAAAGTGCAAACCATCCACCGCGCGGTACTCGGCATTGCGCTCGCGCTGCTCCTCCCGCTCTCCGCCGTCGCGAAACAGGCGCTCACGCACGAGACGATGTGGCTGATGAAGCGCGTCGGTACGCCGGTCCTCTCACCGGACGGAAAGTGGGCGGTCTTCTCCGTCGTCGACCCGTCGTACGACGAGAAAGAGCAGAGTACCGACCTGTGGCTGGTGCCGGCCGACGGAAGCGCGGCGCCGCACCAGATCACGTTCAGCAAGGCGGCGGAGAGCGAGGTGACCTGGTCGCCCGACTCGCACAGGCTCGCCTTCTCCGCGAAGCGCGACGGCGACGAGCAGAATCAGATCTACGTCCTCGATCTAGCGGGCGGCGAAGCGCAGCGGGTGACGAACCTCGCGGCCGGCGCGCACTCGCCGCAGTTCTCGCCGGACGGCAAGGCGATCCTCATGACGACGATGGTGTATCCCGGCGCCGCCGATGACGACGCGAACAAGAAAGCGGCGAAGGAGCACAAGGACCGCAAGTACCACGTCCGCGTCTACGACTCCTTCCCGGTCCGGCAGTGGGACCGCTGGCTCGACGACCAGCAAGTGCACCTCGCGGTGCAGCCGCTCGACGGGACATCGCGAGCGAAAGACGTCCTCGCGGGAACGAAGCTCATCGCGGAGCCGGGCTTCTCCGGACGTCCGGGCGAAGGGTCACTCGACGAGATCGACGCCGTCTGGTCGCCGGACGGGCAGTCGATCGTCTTCGCGGTGACCACGAAGAAGAACACCGCGGCGTACGCCGAGGTGCCGGTCAATCTGTACCGGGTCGCGGCGAGCGGCGGCGAGCCGCAACTCGTCGCGCACGACGAGGGCGGCTACGGACGGCCGCGGTTCTCGCCGGACGGCAAGACGCTGTACGCCACGTTCGGCGCGAACAACGGGAAGGTCTACAACCTCGAGCGGATCGTCGCGTTCGACTACCCATCCATGTCCAACCGCCGCGTGATCACCGCGAACAGCGATCGCTCGGTTGGCGGCTACACGATCTCGCCTGACGGCAAGACCATCCTCTTCACCGCCGAAGACGCCGGACTGGTGAAGCTCTTCAGCGTCGGCGCGAACGGAACGACGGCGCAGGCGGTCCCGCAGGAACGCGGCGTTTACTCGGATGTGCAGTTCGCCCAGAAAAGTACGGGCGCGCCGGTGCTCATCGGACGGTGGGGCTCGTCGGTCAATCCCGCGGAAGTGGTACGGATCGACCTCACCGCGAAGGCGCACAAGAACCTCACCTCGTCGCGAAGGCGGCGGAGATCGACTGGCAGCCGCCGCAGCATTTCTGGTTCACCTCGTCGCGCGGCGCGAAGATCCACAACTTCATCGTCCTCCCGCCGAACTTCGACGCCACGAAGAAGTACCCGCTGCTCGTCCTGATGCACGGCGGCGCGGCGAGCATGTGGCAGGACGCGATCTCGCTCCGCTGGAACTATCACCTCCTCGCGAAACCGGGATACGTCCTGCTGATGACGAACTACACCGGCTCGACCGGGTTCGGGGAGAAGTTCGCGCAGGACATCCAGGGCGATCCGCTCCGCGGCCCGGCGAACGACATCAACGAAGCGGCGGACGAGGCGATCAAGCGCTTCCCGTTCATCGACCGCACGCGCCAGGCGGCGGCGGGCGCGAGCTACGGCGGCCATCTCGCGCACTGGATGGAAGCGTCCACCACGCGCTACAAGTGCCTCATCGGCCACGCCGGCGAGGCGAGTCTCGAGAGCCAATGGGGCACCTCGGACGGCATCTATCACCGCGAGCTGGCGAACCTCAGCCCGCCGTGGGGCGACAGCAAGGTGTGGCGCGATCAGAGTCCGATCGCGTACGCCGGGAACTACAAGACGCCGGAACTGCTGAGCACCGGGGAGCACGACTTCCGCGTCCCGACGAACGAGACGCTCATGCAGTGGTCGGCGCTGCAGCGGATGAAAGTGCCGTCGCGCCTGCTGGTCTGGCCCGACGAGAACCACTGGATCCTCAGCGCCGAAGACAGCCGCTACTTTTACAAAGAGGTAGCAGACTGGCTCGCAAAGTGGATGTAAGGTCAGCGGCCATGAAACGATCCGCGTTACTGCTCCTGACAGCGCTGACCCTGGCGCCGCTCGCGCGCGCGAAGGAAGTGCTGCCCTTCATCGACGACGACTATTCGAAGGCGGTGGCCCACGCGAAGGCGAAGAACGTTCCGATCTTCGTCGAGGCGTGGGCCCCGTGGTGACACACGTGCCGCTCGATGCGCGCTTATGTCTTCACCGACAAAGCGCTCGAGCGGTACGCCGGACAGTTTGTCTGGCTCGCGATCGACACTGAGAAAGCCTCGAACGCCGCCTTCCTCGCGAAGTATCCGATCCACGTCTGGCCGACGCTGCTGGTCGTGAATCCGAAGAAGGAGACGGTCGTACTCCGCTACGCCGGCGGCGCGACGGTCCCGCAGCTCTCGAAACTGCTCGACGAGAGCGAGAAGACGTATCGGGCGAAGACGCTCTCGTCAGCCGACTCGCTCCTCTCCGCGGGCGACAAGCTCTCGAACGAGGAGAAGTACGGCGAGGCGGCGAAGATGTACGAGCAGTCCATCGCCAAGGCCTCGAAGCACTGGCCGCACCTCGGGCGCGCCGCAGAAGCAGCCGTCTTCTCGCTGATGATGGCGCGCGAGAACGACCGCTGCGCGACGCTGGCGTTCGACCTCTACCCACGCCTGCGCGGCACCGTATCGGGAGCGAACGTCGTCAGCGGCGGCCTCTCGTGCGCGACCGACATGAAGGAAGACGCGCCCAAGCGCGCCGAGTATCTCGAGTCGCTGGAGAAAGGGACGGCCGAGGCGCTCGCCGACAACTCGATTCCGCTCTCGGGCGACGATCGCTCCGGGCTGTACGACTCGCTGGTGTCAGCGCGCGAAACGGCGAAGGACGAGGCCGGCGCCGCGAAGCTGCGCGGCGAGTGGATCGCATACCTGGAAGGCGAAGCGGCGAAGGCGAAAACGGCCGAGCAGCGCGCCGTCTACGATCCGCACCGGCTGACGCTCTACATCGACATGAAGACGCCGGAGAAGGCGATTCCGATGCTGGAGCAGTCGGAGAAAGACTTCCCGAACGACTACAACCCGCCGTCCCGCCTCGCGCTCGCGTACAAAGCGATGCGCCGCTTCGACGACGCGCTCGCCGCGTCCGACCGGGCGCTGGCGAAGGCGTACGGCCCGCGGAAGATCACGATCCTCCGCGCGCGGTACGACATCTACACCGCGAAGGGCGACAAGGAGATGGCGAAGAAGACGCTCGAAGAGACGATCCGCTACGCCAAGTCGCTGCCGAAGGAGCAGGTGTCGAAGGCGACGATCGAGTCGCTGGAGAAGCGGTTGAAAGCGACGTCCTGAC
>DASYSN010000271.1:0-4332 GCA_036003305.1 Thermoanaerobaculia bacterium | reverse complement strand
ATTCCTCACCTCACGCGAGCGCGAGATCCTCGTTGCCGATCCGAACGAGAACGACTGGCGCTCGCTGGCGCCGCCGACGCGGCACACCGAGGTGACCTCGATCGCGCTCGATCCCTTCGTCGCCGACCGGTACTTCGTCGGCACTCAGGGAGAAGGAGTGTGGGTGTACGAGGGAAAAACAGTGCGCTACGTCCCGCAGACCGCCGCCGCGGTGACGCTCACCGGCGGCGGGACGCAGTAGCGGGATCGAAGTAGCGCACCGCGAGCGTCCCGAGTCCCTGCTTCGCGTCCACGGTCATGACGGCCATGACGTTGGGCAGGGTGTGGTCGTAGATCACCATCGACTTCGACGCGATCGCCTTCGGCGCGCCGAATGAGTCGCGTAGCGACTTCTTCTCCTCGTCGAACGCGGCGCCGATGAGGTTCGACATGACGAAGAGCTCGAAGCGGACCGACTGCAGCCGGTCTTTCACGAACTCGACGGTGACCGATTTCGTCGGCGACAGGTCGGCGATCATCTGCCCCGCGTGATCGCCGTCGCGCAGCAGGACGCCGCCATCCGACAGCGCCTTCACCGCGTCCGCCTTCGCCATCCCGATCGTCAAATGGAACGCGTCGGGCCGCATCCACGACGTCTGGCTGACGTTCGGCGCGACCGCGAAGAGGATGGCTAACAACACTTGCCGCAAGTTCGCCCCCTCATCCGCCTTCGGCACCTTCTCCCCCGCTGACGCGGGGGCGAAGGACGCTCGTGGGAAAGCGCTCGCGAGAAGCCTCAATCGAGTGCCCTTCGCTCGTGGGAAAGCGCTCGCGATAAACCTCAATCGAGTGCCCTTCGCCCCGCGAAGCGGGGAGAAGGTGCCGAAGGCGGATGAGGGGCGCATGCACCTTGCTCGAGCTTTCCCTAGTGGACGTACGTCGACGGCTCGTTGGACGCGACCTGGCGCCGCGACTGGATGATCGACGCGGCGAGGACGCAGCGGCGGCCGATCTCGTCCCACTGGCCGCCGCGCACGAGGTCGGGGACGGCGAGCGAGGGACCGAGGTTGACGGCGACGCAGCCGGCGTCGAGGTAGGAGTCGATCGTGTCGAGCGGTACCGGGCCGCCCGCGAGCATCGGGACGTCGCGGATCGGTCCGCGGATGACGCGGATGTAGTCGGGACCGCCGAGGTACGCCGCGGGATAGACCTTGACGATGTCGCAGCCGCCTTCCCAGGCGCGAATGATCTCGGTCGGCGTCGCGGCTCCCGCGATCGACAAGAGATCGTTTTCGTTCGCGTATTCGATGACGCGCAGATCGGTGTGCGGGGAGACGATCACCTGCGCGCCCGCGCGCCGCGCGAGTGCCGCGTCGTTCGTGCTGCGCACCGTGCCGGCGGCGATGACGATCTCCGCGGCGGCGTACTTCTGCGCCGCGATCGACATCAGCTCGACGGCGTCGGGCGTCGTCATGGTGACTTCGATGACGCGGATGCCGTTGCGCGCGTAGGCGTCGATGACATGCGTCGCGACGTCCGCGCTCTCTTCGCGCACGACGCCGATGATTTGTTCGCTGCAGACTTTTTCGAGGAGGGAGCGGCGGGACATGGGGAAAGGTTAATTCATCCGAATCGATCTACCAACTTCTGGAAGGGAACGTCATCGCGCAGCACGTCCAGCCGCGGATCGACTTCCATGAACACCATCCAGGACGAGCGGTCTTCGAAGGCGTCTCTCAGCTTCGCGATGGCGGCGTCCTTGTCGCCGAGGCCGGCGTGGATGATGGCGATGTCGTAGGGCGAGATGTAGCGCGAGCGCGACTCGTAGTCGAGCACGGTCAGCACCTCTTCCGCCTGTTCGCGATTGCCGGCGATCGCGTGGGTGTGGCCGAGCATCGCGAGAAGGATCGGAATGCGGTCGACGTCGAGCGCGCGCTGGAACGCCTCCAGCGCCTCGCGGTAGCGTTGCTGCTGCCCGAGCGCCATGCCGAGCCATCCGTGCGCCGGAATGAAGTGCTCGTCGAGCTCCAGCGCCTTGCGGAAACGCCGGATCGCCGACTCGTAGTCGCGCGCGAAGTAGAACGGCCAGCCGGCATGAACGGCGATGATGCGCGAGAGCGGATCGAGGTCGCCGGCGCGGGTGATCTGCTCGATCGCCTCGTCGAACCGTCCGCGCGCACAGAGGAGCATCGAGTAGCCGTCGTGCGCCGTCGCGTAGTTCGGGTTCTGCGCGATGGCGCGTTTGTACGACCGCTCCGCCGCCTCCCAGTCCCACTCGAACCACCACTGCACGCTCGCCAGCGAGCTCCACGCCTCGGCCAGCCCGTCGTCGATCTCGATCGCGCGCTCCGCCGCCGCCTTCGCCTTCGGCATCGTCTCGCGCGGCGGCAGCGGGATGTTCGTCGCGAGCGTGACGTAGCTGTCGGCGAGCCCGGCATACGCGCTCGCGAACGACGGATCGTTCTCGATCGCCTCGTTGAACAGCGCGATGCCGCGCTTGAGCCCATCCTCGGTCCGCTTGTTCCACTGGTAGCGGCCCTTCAGGTAGAGCTGGTAGGCGGCGCTGTTCTCCGTCGACTTCTTGCGCAGCTTCTTCTTCTCGGCGCCCGTCAGCCGGATGCTGAGCCGGTCGACGATCTCGCGCGAGACCTCTTCCTGCAGCTCGACGAGGTCCGCGAGCCGCCGGTTGTACGTCTCGCCCCAGAGCTGCGCGCCGTCGAGCGAGTCGACCAGCTCGACGCCGATGACGATGCGGTCGCCGACGTGCTGCAGTCTCCCGCTGAGCACCGCGCGGACGCGCAACTCGCGGCCGACCGTCTGCGCGTCGGCGTCGCGGCCCTTGTAGCGGAAGACGGTGCTCCGCGCCATCACCTTCAGCTTCGGCAGTTGCGAGAGTTTGTTGATGATCCCCTCGGTGATCCCATCGCTGAGGTACTCGCTCTCGGGGTCCTTCATCGAGTTCGCGAATGGGAGGACGGCGATCGAGTCGATCGACTTCTTCGACGTCCGCCGTTTCGTGACGCTCGCGAGGAGCTCGCTGTTGATGACGGTCGAGCTGCTGTTGATCGCGCGCAGCGTCAGCGAGAGGTCGCGCGCCGACTGGAACCGCGCCGGCGGGTTCTTCTCGACGCACGTCTCAATGATCCGCTGCAGCTCCGGCGGGACCGCGCCGCTCAGGTCGTTGAGAGGGATGTCGTCGTGGAGGATCGCCGCGATCGTCGCGGCGCCGGAGCTGCGATGGAACGGCTTCTTCGTCGTGATCATCTCGAAGAGCATCACGCCGAGGGAGAAGAGGTCGGCGGTCGGATCGACGGTCTCGCCGCGGAGCTGCTCGGGCGACATGTAGCCGAGCGTCCCGATGACCGTGCCCGGGTTCGTCTGGAACCACTTCGTTGTGGTGACCATCGCTTCGTCGCGGTCGGTCATCAGCGGATCGGTCTGCGCGAGGCCGAAGTCGAGGATCTTCACGCGGCCGTCGTCCTGGAGGAAGACGTTCTCCGGCTTCAGGTCGCGATGGACGATCGAGTGCGCATGCGCCGCAGCCAGCCCTTCCGCGATTTCGGACGCGATCTCGATCGCCTTGCGCCAGCCGACGGAGCCTTCCTCCATCCGTTTGCGCAGCGTGTGGCCGTGCAGCAGCTCCGTGACGACGTAGAACGTGCCGTCCTGTTCGCCGAAATCGTGCACGGCGACGATGTTCGGATGCGAGAGCGCCGCGATCGCGCGAGCCTCACGCTCAAATCGCGCCACCGCCTGCGCGTCGTCGGTCGAGTCCTGCGGCAGGATTTTGATCGCGATGTCCCGCGCCAGCCGCGGATCGCGTCCGCGATACACCTGTCCCATACCCCCTTCGCCGAGGAGCTCGAGAACCTGGTACGGGCCGACCGTTCCGCCGGGGGAGAGAGGCATTTGCGGGGAGCATTCTAGTTTGAGCGGTAGGGGGGAGATTGGCGTTCGAGGGGGGGCGGGGGTGAAGTTCGAGGTTCGAGGCAAGAGATTGAATGTCGAATGTCGAATGAAGAATGTCGAATGAAGAATTAGCCGCGGAGCGGCGCCATCACGTTAGCCCGGCGCGTGAGCGCCGGGACCAGAGCCAACCTTACAGGCACAGAGCCGCGGAGCGGCGACATCGGTCGATGACGAGAATGCCGCCGCTCCGCGGCTGACGTTTGGTGACGTCGCTTTTACCCGGCGCTGACGCGCCGGGCTAACTGTGGTGTACCAGGAGGTTGTTCCTCGGTAGGAGTTGTCCATCCGGGCGACTTTCGTCAATCTGAAAGCTCTTCAAACGAACAGGTTGACAGGAAGGACCCGGATGAACGTGCACAAGAATGCGCGAAGCTGCCCTGCGAG
>DASYSN010000270.1:0-8515 GCA_036003305.1 Thermoanaerobaculia bacterium | reverse complement strand
GTGCGTTTGAACGACACTCGCGGCGCACAGACCGATCTCGACGCAGCCATCCCCCTCATCGGGAAGCCGAAGGATCCAACGGAGGACTCAATCCCTAGTGGGCTGCGCGCCCGGCTCGCGGAGGTTCAGGCCCAAACGCTCGCACGCACCGACCGGGCCGGCGCCATCGCGAAGTTTGGCGAGGCTGTACGCGAAGCGTTGAACACGCACTACCGTCCGTTCGTCGCCTCGCTGCTGATCCAGCGCGCGGAGTTGTACCGGCTGGACGGCAATCGCACCGCCGCGCGCGCGGACCTGCAGGCCTCCATCGTGGCGCTGCAAAAGGAAGAACAGGCGCTCATCAAGGGCGTTCCGCGGCTGCCGGGCGGAGAGATCCTCTGGTCCGCATACTTTGCGAGGTTTCAGCCGGCATACCGGCAGCTCATTCACTACCTCATCGATGACGGTACGGATGCCGATGCGTTCCTGTACGCCGAAAAGTCTCGCGCATTCGAGCTGCTGCAACTGGTGCGGAGCCGCGCGGACGTTCCGTCCGCCTTTCGGGAAGCGACTGACGAAGGTGAGCCGTACAGCATCGACCGATTGCGGCAGGTGCTGCCGGCCGGTACGTACGTACTCGAGTATGAAGTGCTCAACGATCGGACGTACGTCTGGCTGATCCGCCGCGACGGCCCTCCGGAGCTGCGCACGTTGCACATCGGCGAGAGCGAGATTGCCGGCTGGACCGCGACTCTCCAGGCACTCGCGGCAGAACGGAACGTGGAAGGTTTCGAGACGGCGCTCGTCGCTCCATATCAGGGCCTGCTGCAGGAGGTCGTCGGCCGGATCGCATCACTGCAGCATGGTGTGCCGGCTCGCCTCGTAATCGTGCCGGACCGCGCCATGCACGGTCTGCCATTCGCGGCCCTCGGCCGGCACAAGCACTACCTCATCCGCGAGCACGCGGTGTCGGTCGCCGCAAGCGCGACTCTGTATGCCTGGGCGCTTGCGCAGGACCAGCAGCTGTCGCACGCGCCGCTCGGCACGGCGTTGCTGTTCGCCGATCCGAAGTTCAATCGCGATCTCGACGTCGCGCGCGGCTTGCCGCCGTTACGCCAGACCGAGAAAGAGGCCGCGCGCATCCGCGCAGTCTACGCGCCGGTCATGCACGTCGACGAGCGCGACCAACAACTAGCCACAGTTCCCGAGCTCCTGCGCTTGATGCGCCAGAGCACGATCACCCACATCGCCGCACATGGCGTCGCCAATGCCGACGCGCCGTCCGGCTCGTTTCTCTTGTTGGCGCCAACGGAGAACGACACGGGCGCGCTCGACGCGGACCGCCTGCTTGCCGGCCTGCACCTGGACAAGACCCGACTGGTCGTCCTCTCGTCATGCAGCAGCGTGGGCGGAACGCCTGTCGGACCCGAGGGCATCGCGCCGCTGGTGCGGCCATTGACCGCCGCGGGAGTGCCGGGTGTTGTTGGAACACTGTGGAACATCGGTGAAAACTCCGCGACCGCGGAACTACTCGTTCGTTTTCACCGGCACTATCGGGAAGGTCACGACGCGGCCGACGCACTGCGGCTCGCGGAAAACGAGATGCTCAAAGACCCCGATCTCGAGCGCAGCTCCGTATTGGCGTGGGCTCCGTTCCAGATGGTGGGTTACGCCTCGTCACCCTTCCCTCTACCGGTCAACTGACAAAGGAGATGAGTGATGGGTTTCGTTTTACGCATTTTCTTCAGTGGTCTCATCGCGTTCCTGCCGAGCGCGGACGGTAAAGAGCTGATGGTCCTTCTGGTCAACACGCCGCACGAATACGCGCTGGCGGACGGTAGTGCACTCCCGCATCACATGCCGATGCTGCTCGCCCGCGCCGCGAGCTGCGAGGGGACCTGCACTACCGACGACGCTCCTGCGATCGCCCAGTTTCTCTTTGCGAACAAGACACAGCAGGAGGCGCTCACGGCAATGAACGGCGCGCTCTCCGGCGGCGGCGCCTGGCTCTTGTCGAGCTCCGATCTCTCACTCGTGGGGCCGGAGGAGCCGCTAGCCATTCGCACCGACGCGCGCGGCAGCAACAATGACGGCACGCTGCACGCCGTGCCCACCACGCCGCTGGAGCGCGAGGACTTCTCCTGGGTTACGAGCATCAACAGCGTCGTGCCGGGGGTGAACGGCTTCAAGGCGGCGGTGAGCAGCTCGGGCGAGACGCCGCCGCCGTGCATGGTCGTCGCGCGCCTCAAGCTCCATAGCGGAAAAGTCTTCACCTACTCGCTCGTGAAGATCGACGGTACGGTGCGGCCGATTCACTTCCGCAAACCGTCAGGCGAGGGCCCAGAGCCGTCGTATGCGCAGGCAGCCGCGAACTGGGTCGAGGCAGAGATTCACGTGCCGGGCGACACGGTCGAGATCGACGACCAAAACTTCAGCGATCCGGACCACCGCCGCGTGATGAAGCTGCATCCGCAGAACGGGCTGGTGGAAATGGCGGTGCTCAACCTGCCGCCATTCGTCGCGCCGGCCCCCGACGCGCCGCAGCCGGCGGCCCAGCCGGGGCAGCACTACCAGCTCTTCTACGACTTGGTGAAGACGCCGCCGGCGCGCGCCGAACGTCTCGTCCCGTACCCTGTAACCGCACCCTCGGAGCCGCAGGTCGATTGGGGCACTCTCCACCCCCGCGCTGCGCTCTGGTCCGATCTGCTCGAGCAGATCGGCGTCGCGCCGCGCGGCAAGGCGCCATACGACGTCTCGCTCTGCCCGATGACGCATTAGGCCGTCCTCCGGCGCCGGGTGCTATTTCTTTCGGGAGATAGAACCCGGCGCTTTCTCTCGTGTCTATAGAGACACGGTGTCCAACACGCGAAACACGATTGCGGCTGTCGTCGTACTGGCAACGGCGCTCCTGCTGACCGCACGAGCGCAGGCGGGAACGGTTCACCGGCACGCGCTGCTGATCGGCATCAGCGACTACTCGGCTTCGCGTCTCCCGACGATCGGTCTGCCCGCGCCGGGCCGCTCCTGGTCGAACCTCGACGGTGCGGCGACTGACGTCGCGGTCATGCGCGAGCTGTTGCTGAAGAAAAAAGGGTTCGCCGCCGCTGACGTCGCGATGTTGACCGATCAGGAGGCGACGCGCGCCGCGATTCTCGATGCGATCGACAAGCGCCTCGTTTGCGCGGCG
Source organism: Thermoanaerobaculia bacterium (assembly GCA_036003305.1). GTDB lineage: Bacteria > Acidobacteriota > Thermoanaerobaculia > Gp7-AA8 > Gp7-AA8 > DASXHZ01. The sequence continues at coordinate 5,349 of DASYSN010000270.1, read as the reverse complement.
GGAAAGGGCGACATCGTCCTTTTCTACTACTCGGGCCACGGTTCACAGGTGCGCAACACGCGCTCCGACGAGGATGACTTCTACGACGAGTCGCTGGTTCCGGCGGATTCGCGCCGCGGCGCGCTCGATGTTCGCGACAAGGAGCTCCGCACCCGGTTCAACGCGATCCTCGACCAAGGCGCGCAACTCACGGTCGTCCTCGACTCGTGCCACAGCGCGTCCGCGGCGCGTGGCTTCGACGCTGGCGCGCATGTCCGCGCGCTCGGCGCCGACGAGCGCGACGTTGCCGATCCGCCCCAAGGTCCACGGCCCGAAGATCATGGCGCGCTCGTCTTCGCGGCAGCGCAGGACTTCGACTCGGCCTACGAGACGATCGACCACGGCGAGATCCACGGCGCGTTTTCGTGGGCGCTCGCGCGCGCGGTGCGCGACGGCCCGTCGGATGAGCCGGCGGAGGACACGTTTGCCCGTGTCGAAGCGCGGCTGCGCGTCGAGATGCCTTTGCAGGAGCCGGTGATCGCAGGCACGGATGCCGTGCGGAAGCGTCCGTTCCTCGTGTCGAAGGCTGCCCCCCGCGTGCCGCTGCCTGTCATCGCCGTCGAGGGTCGGTTGCCGTCAGGCGAGTACGTGCTGACCGGCGGATGGATAAACGGTGTGACGGTCGGCACGCGCCTGCGTCTTCCCGGCCACGACGGCGTTCGTTACGAAGTGACGTCAGTGAACGGCATCTCGCAGGCGACCGCGCGAGTGGTTGGCGAGACGAACAAGCGTGAGCTACCACTCTCTCGTGGCACGCTGTTGGAGATCGCGACGTGGGCGGCGCCGCCGGCGAGGCCGCTGCGCGTTTGCATTCCCCGCGGCCTCGGCGACGTCGTCTCGTTACGCGATCTCGACGGAGTCGAGGTCGTAGCCAGCCCCGAGTTCGCCGACTACGTACTCGTCAGGCGCCCGGCCGGCGGGGGGGTCGAGTACGCGTGGATTCGTCCGGGCCCCACGGTGTCTGACTCGGATCGCACGCCACTGCCTGTGCGCACCGCGTGGGTCACTGCATCCGACTCGACGGCGGCCTCGGCGCTCCGCGAATTGCTCACGCGCCTCGCACGCGTGCACGGATGGCTGGAGCTCGAATCGCCGCACGGCCCGACTTTGCCGTACCAATTAGCCGTCCGCCGCGATCGTGATGGCTCGTTGATCGGCGACGGCGGCACGCTCATCGGCGAACAGTCGTACCACCTCGTCTTGTGCACGCGGGGCGGCGCTCCCGTGCCGATGCGCTACGTCTACGTCTTCGTCGTCGACAGCAGCGGCAGCGGCGTGCTCCTCTTCCCGTCGCCGAACAGCGGGTTCGTCGAGAACCGGGTGCCGGTGGCGGCGCTGAAGGCAAACGATCCGCACCGCGAAATTCCGCTCGGGCGGGAGGCGGTCATGGTCGACAGCCCGTACGGCAAGGACACGTACTTCCTCCTGACCACCGGCGAGCCTCTGCCCAGCCTCGCGTCCCTTCACTGGAACGGTGTGCGCGGCCCGCAAATCGTGCCGCACAGCGAGTTGGAGCGCCTGCTCCTCGCGACCGCCTCCGGCACCCGCGGCGACGCCGGCACGATTCGAACCCCCGCCAGCTGGTCGATCGACAAAGTGATTTTCAAATCGGTTCCACCCAGGAGGAATGCACGATGAACCGTACACGCGCAATCTGCTTCGCGATCGCCGTCCTGCTGCCGTCGCTCGCGTACGCCGACGACCGGCTGAACGGCATCGGCACGATGCTGATGTCCGGACGCGCTGTCGAGGCGCGGAAGGTGCTCGTCGAGGCACGGGACGCGTACGCCGCGAGCGGCAATCAGGCGAGCGAAGCCACCGCTTGGCTGCTCCTCGGCATGTGCGACTCCACGCTGAAAGACCCCGAAACGTCGCGCGCCGACCTTCATCAGGCGGCGGCGCGATTCGCGGCGGGGGGCGACGAGTTCGGCGGCTGGCTCACACTCTGGACGCTTGCCGAATTGGAGACCGCCGAGGGCCACTTCCCGGATGCCATCGCGGCGCACACACAGGCGCTCGAGCGCCTGCGTGCGGCAGCCGATCCGAAGTCGCGATTCTCGCTCGACACGTTGAAGGTGCTCGCGCCGGTGTTCGGCATGCCGCCCGAGTCGCTCGGGCAGATCGCCGCCGTCCCTGAGATTGCGAAGCCGATCCTGTTGCAGTTCGCCAGTGTGATGTCGCACGATGGTTATGGCCGCGTGCTCGTCGAGTCCGGCCAGTTCGACAAAGCCGAGGAACAGTTGCAGCAGGCCGTCTCCGCCTCGGCCATCTTCGGCGGTCTCTTCGATTCGTCCATTCAGGTGCACATCGGCGATATGCGGCGTGGGCAGTGGCGATTCGACGAGGCGCGCGCCAGTTACCTGAAGGCGCTCGAAGGGGTGAAGCTGTTTCCGGCGGTCGGCTTCCGCGAGAGTTGGATCGAGGTGGACCTGCTCGGCCGTCTCGCCGATCTCGATGGCCTGAGCGGAAAACTCGATGACGCTCTGGCGTGGAACGATCAGGCGCTGAAGCTCGTGCGCGCTTCGGACAATCCCCGCCGTGTCGCCGACATTCTGGACGCCCGCGGCACGCTCCTGCAGAACGGCGGACGCTCTGACGATGCGCTTCGCGTCTATAACGAAGCGCTCCAGATCGCGCAGACGAACGGCGACGCTTATCGCGAGGCGGGGATCCACGCCAGCCTCGGTGCGCTGTACATGTTCCAGGGAAGCTACGGCACGTCCGCGAAGCACCTCGAGAAGTCGATCGAGCAGTACCAGTCGCTGAAGCAGCCGTACCTCGAGGCGTCTGTCTGGACCTTGCTGGCCGAAGTCGACCTGTTGCTGAACGCGAACGACAACGCGGCGGAGGCGATTCAGAACGCGTCGGTCCTGGCGAAGAAGAGCGGATTTTCGCTCGCGACCGAGATGGTCAAAATGCTGACCGCCAGCCACAAGCTGTTCACAGGCAAGGCGACGCCGGACGAAATGGTGGAGGCGCTCAACGCGTGGTGGGACGTACCCGAGACGAAGTCGCTGATGTTCGGACCCGAAGCGCAGCAGGTATTGCTTGACACCCTGCGCCTCAGCAGCGGTGGTACGACTGATGTAGCACCGGATCTCGTCAGGACCGCCGGTCCGCAGTTCCTGCGCTGGATGGCGCTGATGCTCAAAGGGGTGGAGCTTTTCAAACGTGGCGACGCCGAGGCCGCGCGCAAGTATTGGAACGAAGCGCTGGCCGCCAACCCGAGCCGCGATCATCAGGCCGGTCTCTACGGTCTCATCGGCGCAAGCTACTGGCGCGAGGCGAAACGTAACGAGGCCATCAGTTACCTGAAAAAAGCTGCCGACACGCTCGACGCCTCCGCCTCGGACGTGAAGGTCGAAGAACTGCTGTCGAGTTATCTGGGCAGCAACCGTCGGGCGTATTACGACATCCTCATCGACATGCTCGTGCAGCAGGGGCAATACGCCGACGCGTTCGCGCAAACGGAGCGGGCCCGCGCGCGGGCGTTCCTGCAACTCGTCGGTAATCACCATCTCGACGCGAAGCGCGGCGCCGATCCGGCGCTCGTTCGCGAGACCGAGATGCTGCGTGCGCAGATCGCCCGATGGGAGCTGCAGAAAACGGCAGCCAAAGAAGACGAGGCACGAAAGATCGAATCAGACATCGAGCATGCGCGGCAGCGCTATCAGACGCTGCTCATTCGGGTGAAGGTATCGAACCCCGAATACGCATCGCTCACGACCGTCGAGCCGCTGCCGCTCGAGTCGGTGCGCGACAGCCTTCCGCCGGGCGCGGCGATGATCAGCTACTTCGTTTCGAACAATTCCGTACATGCGTGGGTCGTCGACCGGACGAGCATGCACTACGTCGGGCTGCCGATCGACCACGAAAAATTACAGAGCGTTCTCTGTTGGGCAACACAGTTCATTCCATCCGAGCAGCCGCGTGGCGCGAGGCCGGTCATCGACGCGTGTCCTACGATTGCCACGCCCGAGGACGCGTTCGATGCGCTCATTGCTCCGCTATCGGAACATCTGGGCGCGGCATCCATGCTCGTGGTCGTGCCGCATGGGGTGCTTCACTACGTTCCGTTCGCTGCGCTCCGCAACCGGCACGGGGGCCATTACCTCGTGCAGGACTACACGCTGGTATATGCGCCGAGCGCCAGCGCGCTTCGCTTTCTGCACGCAAAAGAATCGCCGGTACAGCGCCACGCACTCGTTCTTGGTAATCCGGCGACGCCGCTCCCGCTTGCGCAGCTTCCCGGAGCGGAAGCCGAGGCGGCATCCGTAGCGAAGATGTTCGGCACGACCGCTCACACCGGCGGCGATGCCCGCGAGTCGCTGCTCTACCACCTCGATGGCAAATTCGATCTACTTCACATCGCCGCGCACGGGCTGTACGACGGCGAGAATCCGCTCTTCAGCCGGATCGCGCTCGCGCCCGGCGACGATCAGGACGGGAGCCTCACGGTGGGTGAGATCCTTTCGTCGCTCGACCTCACCGGCGTCAATCTCGTCGTGCTCTCCGCGTGTCGCTCGGCGGCGGGCGCGCGCAGCGGCGGCGACGAGGTCGTTGGTCTAACCCGTGCGCTCTTATACGCCGGCACACCGAACGTGATCTCGACGCTGTGGAACATCAGCGACATGGCGTCAGCGGGTCTGATGAACGAGTTCTACCGGCGTCTGAAGGGCGGGGCGTCCGCGGCCGAGGCGTTGCGTGAGGCGCAGCTCGCCATATTGAGAAGTCCCGCATTCAGCGATCCGAAATATTGGGCCGCATTCACACTCAGCGGAGATCCGCTCGGGTGGAGTGCGCCGGCGGTGGCCGAGAAGAAGCCGTAGGCGGTTGCGGTCGTGAGGCGCGCATTCGCAGTGGTCGTGATGCTCGCCGCGGCGGTCGCGGGGATGCCGGCGAAAAATGAACCGGATATCGAGACGCTCGTCATCCCCCCGTATCTCGAAGTCGTCGTTTTCGATGTCTTCCGTGGAGCGCGTGACGCGACCATCGACATCTTTCCGCCGGGTGCGACGACGGCGCTACGTCCCGGCACCGGCGGCGTGGAGTCGGTCCGGTTCGGCGAGGTGATGGCCACGGTGGTCGTGCCGCGGCCGCCGGCAGGCGAGTGGACCATCCGCCGCTCGCATCGTCGCGCACGCGTGCGCGTCCTGTCGCAGCAATTCTTCCCGCGCGGCGTGCTCGTCGCCCCGAAGCCAGGTGATGCGCTTCGCCAGTACGACCGCGTGACAATCGCCTACCGCATCACGGACACCGGCGGACAGCCGCTGCAAGAGCTAGCCGGCTACACACTCGATGCGGACGTTT
>DASYSN010000269.1:0-3365 GCA_036003305.1 Thermoanaerobaculia bacterium | reverse complement strand
TCGGCGCTCGTCTTCCCCTCCAGCGTGTGGAGGACGACGTGGCACTCCTTCGGCTCTTCCTTGCTGCAGCCGCACCATTCGCGGGTGCCGCCGTGACCGTCGGAGACTTTGTGGACCTCACACTTGCCGTCGGGGCAATTTCCGCTGCAGGCCAGCTTCTGGTGCGGCGCCTCGCCGGTCACCGTGCCGTGGCACAGCTCCGCGCGGTTGTTGCTGATGTTCGATTTCGATTTGACGACCGCACCGGCGTATGCCCCCAGTGTGACGACAAGTAGCGCAGCCGAGAGCAATGCGAGCTTTTTCATCTGCCCCCCTTGACCCTGACGTTACGTGAGGCTGTAGCTTACTCCCGATGAAGAACGAAGTCTTTCAGGTCGGGGAGCTGGCGAAGCGGACGGGCGTCTCGGTGCGGGCGCTCCATCACTACGACGCGATTGGGTTGCTAGCGCCGTCGCGTCGCAGCGAATCGCGCTACCGGCTCTACGACCGGGAGGACGTCGTCCGGCTTCAGGAGATCAAATCGCTCCGCCAGTTGGGATTCTCGCTCGAGGAGATTCGCGATCTTCTCGCAGCGCGGCGCCTGACTCCACTCGGCGTGGTCGAGATGCACCTCCAGCGCGTCCGGGAGCAGTTGGGACTGCAGCAGCAGCTCCTCGGCCGGCTGGAATCGATCGCGGAGCAACTACGCGCGGCGAAGACGCCGACCGCCGACGAAATGATGAGAACGATCGAGGCAATGACTATGTTTGAAAAATACTTCACCGACGAACAACGCCAGACGCTCAAGGAGCGGGGCGACAAGCTCGGTCCCGAGGCGATCAAAGGGGTCGAAGAGGAGTGGCCGCGCCTGATTGCCGCGGTACGCGAGGAGATGAACAAGGGGACGGATCCCCGCTCCGAGCGCGTCCGCGAGCTGGCGAAGCGCTGGCGCGAGCTGCTCAACGCGTTCAGCGGAGGCGACCGTGAGATGGAAGCGTCCGCCGCAAAGATGTACCGCCAGGAACCTCAGGTGGCTCAGCAGTATGGGCTCGATCCGGAGATGTTCCAGTACATCGGAGAGGCGATGAAAGGGTGAAAAAAGTGGCCTGTGGCCGGTGGCTGGTGGCCGGGTGTTCCGGCCACTGGCAACTGGCCACCGGCTACTCAGTTTGACGGCTGGCGCAATTCCGGCACAGAATCCCTCGAATTCTGTAGAAAACGAGGGGGAAGCGAATGGCGACGAGTACTGGAACCAAAAAGGGTGGCGGCAAGGGCCTCGCTGCCGAAGTGAAGCCGAGCGCCGATCTGGCGGCGATCGTCGGCGATCAGCCGATCCCGCGCAGTGAAGTCACGAAGCGCGTGTGGGACTACATCAAGGCCAACGGTCTCCAGGACCAGACGAACAAGCGGATGATCAACGCGGACGACAAGCTCCGGAAGATCTTCAACGGCAAGAATCAGGTCTCGATGTTCGAGATGACCGCGCTGGTCAACAAGCACCTGACGGCCTGATCACCGCAAGCCGGTGTCGATGTTGATGTTGAGGACGGTGGCGACACCCTGGGTGATCGTCACCTTCACCGGCACGTCTGCCGAGCGGTCGGCCCCGCTTTTGCGCAGGTCGATCGTGTAGACGCCGGGAACGAGCTCGATGCGGTAGAACCCGTGCTCGTCGATGTCGACGGTGAAGAGCAGCTTGCTCCCATCCGCCGACTCGACGAGCACTTTTCGTAACGCGTAGGCGCCGGGAGGCGGCGGGCAGGGGCCGGCCGTCGTTTCGACGGGGCAGTTCGGGCCGATCGTCACCGCGCCCGACAGCGTCCCGCGCGGCCCCGCGGTCGCGGGGTCCGTCGGGCTGTTCTTCCCGCCGCACGCCAGAACGGCGACAAGCGTCAGAAGGATGGCGGCGCGTCTCACGCCGCCAATTCTACTTGGACGAAAGGACGAACTGGTTTCCCTCGGAATCTTTGAAGATGGCCGAGGTGCCCCACGACTCCGTCTTCGGCTCCTGGACGAACTCGACTCCTTTTGTTTTGAGTTCCTCGAAGGTCTTCTGCACGTTGTCCGTTTCGAACGAGCCGTTGAAGAACGTGCCGACCCGCTCTTCGTGTCCGGGCGGGGTGAAGAGGACGACGCGCGTTTCGGCGCCGCCGATGCGCAGCTCGATCCAGCGCTGGCCGGGGCCCATCGGCTGGTCGGTCGCGACTTTGAACCCGAGTTTCTCGCGGTAGAAGGCCAGCGCGCGCTCCTGGTCTTTGACGGGGACGCCGACGAATTTCACTGATGTAATCATGCGAGTGAATGTAACGGCCTCGGCGCCGTTTGTCATCGGTCTTCTTTGCCGCTATAGTCCTTGTCACTATAGTGAAGAGTGTTCGGTTCGACGAGTACGTCTTCGACGCGCTGATGGCCGATCTGATCGGCCACGATCGAATGCCGTCGGCGTATGTGGTGTACCTCTATCTCTACTGGCGTGTCTCCGGAACCCGCGCGCGCAGCGTGAAGGCGTCGCACCAGCAGATCGCGGACGACACCGGGCTGTCGAAGAGCGCCGTTCAGGCGGCCGTCCGACACCTCGGCCGCCGCAAGCTTCTGCGCAGCGAGCGCGCCTCGATCACCGCCACGCCGGAGCACTTCGTGCTGCGTCCGTGGCGGCGGTGAACGGCGGCGTTTGGCGCGGAGATCCCCCTCATCCGCCTTCGGCACCTTCTCCCCCGTCACCGGGGGAGAAGGGCACTCGATTGAGAGATCTCGCGAGACCCATCAATCGAGCGCCCTGCATCTCGCGAGACCCACGTTCGAGTGCCCTTCCTTCGACGCTCGGTTGCTGCATCTCGCGAGACCCATGTTCGAGCGCCCTTCGCCCCGCGATAGCGGGGAGAAGGTGCCGAAGGCGGATGAGGGGCTGGGGCTACAGCGACGCAGCGGGCCGCTCGCGGCGCGCATGTTTACAGCGCGGCTTCCACCGCTTCGAGTGTCGGATCGATCTCTTTGATCTGGTCGGGAGCGACGTTTTTCATCACGGCGTCGGTGTCTTTGAGGACGTGGCCTGTGAGGACGCAGACGATGCGGCCGGTGAGGGCGAGTTTGCGGACGCCGGCGAGGGTGGTGGCGGAGGCGGGCTCGCAGCCGATGCCCATGCGGTCGATGTCGCGTTTGGCGGCCATCAGCTCGTCGTCGGTGACCTCGGCGACGATTCCGTGGGTAGCGCGGATCGAGGCGACGGCTTTGTCGTAGCTGACGGGGTCGCCGATGCGAATGGCGCTGGCGATGGTCTCGGCGGTGAGGCGGTGGCGGGTCGCGAAGCTTTCGCTGAAGCTGCGGAAGAACGGATTCGCGCCGCTCGCCTGGATCGCAGCGAGGCGCGGCATGCGGTCGATCCAGCC
>DASYSN010000268.1:0-2871 GCA_036003305.1 Thermoanaerobaculia bacterium | reverse complement strand
CGGAAGGACCCTCCGCAAGTTCGAGAATCCGAACGGCGAGTTGCTGACGAAAGACGTCGAGAAGCTCCTGACCAGCGAGCTCGATGCGCGCGACCAGGCGATGTTCCGCTCGATGATGGCCGCCAGCCAGGAAGCGACGGCCGGCCGCAATCAGAACGCGATCAACATCTACAAGAAGATCTGGGACGACCGCTGCCTCTATCCGCTCGCGGCGAACGAGGCGAAGCGCTCGCTCGCGCAGCTCGGCGTCAATGTGCAGGAACCGCCGAAGACGACGGCCACGACGACCGCGAAGTAACGTCCCTCATCCGCCTTCGGCACCTTCTCCCCCGTCACCGGGGGAGAAGGGCGCTCGTGGGTAGGTGCTCGCGAGAGCATCACGGATCACGAATAACGCGCTAACATCTACCCAACCGTCCAGACGGCAAGGAGTGAGTACGTCATGAAGCGAATGCTCTCCCTTTTCCCGGTCGTGCTGTCTCTCGTCGTGGCAGTTCCCCTCTTCGCGGACGAGGCGTGGCTCCTCGACATCCCCATTCGCGGCAACGCGCAGCAGGAAACCGGCGAAGTGCGGATGATCTTCGACCTCAGCGCGTCGCCGAACGGCTCGCAGGTCGTGATCAACGGCAGCACCACGCTGACGCTCGGACAGACCGCGGCGGTCGGCAGCGACTCGGCGACCTACGAGCTCGTGTCGGGCAACACCGTGCGCGTCATCTACCGGCCGCTGTCGAACTTCAACGGCGACTTCTGCCAGGCGCAGGGCGCCGTCGAGAAGCAGGTGCCGATGCGCTTCGTCGGGGCGCAGGACGTGGTCAGCTACCGCGTCTCGACCTACATCGTCGCGGCGCCGAACGCCGAGTGCTCGCAGGTGTCGAAGCACACCGGCGACACGCCGGCGACCATCACGCCGCAGGCCGACGGCGTCGCGCCGGCGCTGAACGCCGTCTTCAAAGGACGCAACAACTTCGACGTGGTGCTCGTCCTCGACAAGTCCGGCAGCATGGCGGACAACCCGCCCGGCGCCGCCGTACCGCCGAGCAAGGCGGACATCCTGAAGTCGGCGGTCCAGGGATTCGTCTCGCAGTGGGAACAGATCGACGCGCCGTGCGGCGGCTGCACGACCGACTACTCGCCCGACCGCATCGGCCTCGTCTTCTTCGACAGCACCGCCGCGGCGCAGACGCTCCCGGGCGGCGATCCTCCCGTGAACTTCTTCCTCCAGCGCGGCGGCGCCAACGCGTGGGACGCGGTCGTCAACCAGGCGAACACCCTCACGCCCGGCAGCTCGACCTCGATCGGCGCCGGCATCAACTCCGCGATGCAGCAGTGGAAGAACGATCCGAAGAACGACCTGAATCTGATCGTCATCACCGACGGCATGCAGAACACGGCGCCGCTCATCTCGCCGACCGGCACCGGCTTCCTCGGCCTCATTCCGGTCGCCGGCTTGGACCAGGAGCTGCGCAAGCGCTTCGTCCCGATCCAGACGATCGCGTTCGGCCAGCCGGCGCAGATCGATGAAGACCTGCTGCGCAACATCTCGCTCGAAACGGCAGGGAACTCCTATATCAGCGTCAACGCGACGACGCTCTTCACCACCTTCGGTCAGACGCTCGTCGCGCTCTTGAAGGGCAACACCGTCTCGCTGGCGACGAACCGTGAGAAAACGTACTCGGGACAGGGGCCCACGCCGCCGGTGCCGGTGGTGCTCGATCACTCCGCGCAGCGCGTCGTCTACTCCGTGCAGTGGGCGCCGCCGCTCGTGAACGCGCTCGACCTCGACGTCTTCGCGCCCGGCAGCTCGACGCCGGCGACGCCGACTTCCACGAAGAAGACGCCGCAGGCCTCGCTCCAGTCGTTCGACATGATCAACCGCCCGATCGGCAACTGGGGCGTCAGCGTGAAGCGCGGCTCGAAAGGAATCGAGGCCGTCCCCTACTCGCTGAACGTCTTCATCGCCGAACGGCATCTTGACTATCAGTTCACGCTGTCGAACCTGCACGCCGCGGCGGGCGACGCGCTCGGGATCCGAGTCGTCGTCGACTGGGACGGCAAACCGCTCGTCGGCCTCCCCGACGGCTCGATCTCGGTCCGCATCCAGGCTCCCCCACAGGCCCTCGGCACGATCCTCTTCCAGGAGCATCGTCCCGTCCCGTCCGGGAACACGATCACTCCGGCGGGCGACGTCCTCACGCCGATCGACGCGAAGATCGCGTCGTTCAAAGGGGCGTCGCTGCTCGAGCGGATCACCCCGCGCGACGTCATCACGATTCCGCTCAAGGAGGTCGGCAACGGCGTCTACGCGACGACGTTCTCCGACACGAAAGTCCCCGGCACCTACGTCTTCAATGCAGTGCTCGACTGGAACAACGAGCGCAACGGCCACGTGCACCGCGAAGAGCGGCTCGAAGAGAACCTGAAGGTGAAAGCGGATCCGATCCGCTCGATCATCGAGCTGACCTCGCCGTCCGCCGGCACGTTCATCGCGAAAGTCACTCCGCGCGACGCGTTCGGCAATTACCTCGGACCCGGCTACACCAGCCGCATCCGCGTCGCCGTCCGCGGCGGCAGGGTCAACACCGACATCAAGCCCGATCCCGACCAGTTGGGCGTCTATTCGTACACGATCATGGACGTTCCGAAGGGAACGACGCCTCAGGTGCAGTTCGACGTCGACGGCGTGATCCTCGGCAATCGGATCCCAACGATCGACGCACGGTGACGGCCGCCTCTCCGTCATCCTGAGCCGCGTAGACGGCGAAGGATCTCAGAATTCGCCGCACGTGGCTTGAGCGGCGCATCTGGAGATCCTTCGCCGCGCTACGCCGGCTCAGGATGACGGGGCAGCTGACGATCTTGTCCCTAATC
>DASYSN010000267.1:0-6304 GCA_036003305.1 Thermoanaerobaculia bacterium | reverse complement strand
CCCGCGGGTGGAATGTCGGCGCGCGGTCCGGCGGGTCCGGGAGTTCGTCCGGCAGGTCCGGGCGTTCGCCCGGCAGGTCCCGGCGGCCGTCCGTCCGGCCCCCCTGGCGCTCGCCCGAGCGGTCCGGGAATGGGGATGCGCAGCAACGCCGGTCCGGGTCTCCGTGGACCGGGTACCCGTCCGATGGGAGCTCCTCCTCCGCCGCCTCCGGGCGGTCTGATCACCCGCCGCAAGAAAGAGAATGAGGAGGGCGGCGATCGCGAGAAGAAGAAACCGGCAGGCAAGGGCATCAAGAAGGCGCGCGAGGTCGAAGTCGACGACGCGCTGTTCACGAAGGGTCCCTTCTCCGGAACGCAGATCATCAACGACGACCTCGGTCCCGAGATCGTCATGCCCGAGGCGGGCGAAGAGCCGACCACGCCGCGGCGCAAGCACCAGCATGCGCAGCCGCACGCCGCGACCAGCAGGACGCTGCAGTTCGAGCGGCCGGTGGGCAAGGTCGCGCTGACCGAAGGCGTCACCGTCAAGGAGCTCGCCGAGAAGCTGAACCTCAAGGCGAATGACCTGATGCGCCACCTGATGATGAAGCGGGGAATCATGGCGTCGGTCAACCAGCCGCTCGGCGCCGAGCTCGCGCTCGAGATCGCGAAGGACCTCGGCATCGACGCGCAAGTCGTCTCCTTCGAAGACGCAGCCGAGCTCGAGTCGATGGAGAAGACGTCGACCACCGGCACGGTCCCGCGCGGTCCGGTCATCACGGTCATGGGCCACGTCGATCACGGCAAGACCTCGCTCCTCGACGCCATCCGCGAGACGGACGTCGCCAAGGGCGAAGCCGGCGGCATCACGCAGCACATCGGCGCCTACCACGTCGAGAAGCGCGGCCGGAAGATCGTTTTCCTCGACACGCCGGGCCACGAAGCGTTCACGATGATGCGCGCGCGCGGCGCCCGCGTCACCGACATCGTCGTCCTGGTCGTTGCGGCCGACGACGGCGTCATGCCACAGACGAAAGAAGCCATCGATCACGCCCGGGCCGCCAAGGTCCCGATGATCGTGGCCATCAACAAGATCGACAAGCCGAACGCGAACATCGACCGAGTTCGCCGCGAGCTCGCCGACGCGAACGTCCTGCTCGAGCAGTGGGGCGGCGACGTCGTCTCGGTCGAAGTGAGCGCCGTCAAGAAGCAGGGCATCGACGAGCTGCTCGACATGATCGTTCTCACCGCCGACCTCCTCGACCTCAAGGCGAACCCGGAGCTTCCCGCGAAGGGCGTCGTTCTCGAGGCGCGCAAGGAGACCGGACGCGGCGTCGTGGCGACGGTGCTGATCCAGGACGGCACGCTCGAGATCGGCGATCCGTTCTTCTCCGGCTCGACGTTCGGCCGCGTCCGCGCCATGACCGACGAGCGCGGACAGCGCATCAAGGAAGCGGGTCCCGCCACGCCGGTGCAGCTCACCGGATTCGACGACGTTCCGAACGCAGGCGACACGCTGCAGTCGGTCGACGAAGAGTCGGAAGCGCGCATGATCGGACAGATGCGGCAGGAGAAGGCGCGTGAGGCGATGCAGCAGAAGGCGTCCCGCATGTCGCTCGACCAGCTCTTCCAGAAGATGCAGCAGGGCGAGACGAAGGAGCTGAACGTCATCGTCAAGGCGGACGTGCAGGGCTCCGTCGAGGTGCTCGGCGACACGATCCGCAAGCTGTCGACGAACGAGGTGAAGGTCAACGTGATCCACTCCTCGGTCGGCGCCATTTCGACGAACGACATTCTCCTTGCCACCGCCTCGGACGCGATCGTGGTCGGATTCAACGTCCGCCCCGAGCGCAACGCCGCGGAGCTGGCGGACAAGGAAGGCGTCGACGTCCGTCTCTACACGGTCATCTACAACCTCGTCGACGAGCTGAAGGCGGCGATGACGGGTCTCCTCGATCCGAAGTTCCAGGAAGTCTTCCAGGGACGCGCCGAGGTGCGGAACACGTTCAAGGTGCCGAAGGCGGGGACCATCGCCGGATGCATGGTCGTCGACGGCACCATCCCGCGCACCGCGACGGTCCGGCTGCTCCGCGACAACCGCGTCATTTACGAGGGGAAGATCGCCTCGCTGCGCCACTTCAAGAATGACGTCAGCGAAGTGCGCCAGGGCTTCGAGTGCGGTATCGCCATCGAGCGGTTCCAGGACATCAAGGTCGGCGACGTCATCGAAGGGTTCAAGGTCGAGAAGCTCGAACCCGCGATGGTGCAGTAAGTACGTTCACCACAGAGACACTGAGGACACTGAGGTTTTTCTTAGAAAAAATCTCTGTGCTCTCTGCGTCTCTGTGGTGAAAGCTTCTAAACCTTGATCGCGGACTTATTCGCGGCCAGCCACGTCGCGAAATCCTGTAACTGCGGGTTCAGCTCGCGCGAGTGCGCGACGTCGCGCGGTTTGCGGAAGTCGCTCTCGAAGTCGCGGTAGAACTGGAACATGTTGCCGAGGTCGTCGGCGCCGGGGAAGCCGAAGCCGCGGTAGACCGACGGCTCGACCGCGTTGTAGCGCACTTCCTCGCCGAACGCTTTCGAGAAGCCGGCCGCCATGTCGGCGCCGCTGACATGCTCGCCGGCGATTCCGACGCGCTGTCCGATCAGCTCCGGATGTTTGAAGACGGCGTAGGCGCAACGGCCGATGTCCTCCGCCGCGATGCTCGGCATCTTCGCGTCGCCGAGCGGGAACGTGATCGCGAGCTTGCCGTCGGCGCCGCGCGCGGGTCCCATTCCGAAGTGGATGAAGTTGTCCCAGTAGAACGAGGTCAGGAGATACGTCGTCGGGACGCCCAGCTCGCGGAACGCCGCATCCGCTTCGCCCTTCGCGTCGAAGTGGGGCACTTTGTAGTGCTCCATCAGCGTCGGCATCCGGTCGTCGCTCAGCGGGATCCAGTTGCGCGTGTCTTCGAGGGTCGACCAGACGACGTGCCGCACCTCGGCGTCATGCGCCGCGCGCGCCATGTTGTGCGCATGCTGCAGCTCCTTCTCCGGCGAGAAGTGCGACCAGTAGAACGTGACGCAGTACGCGCCGTACGCGCCGTCGAACGCGCGCCGCAGGCTGTCGCCGTCCTCGACGTCCGCCTGCACGACCTCGGCACCCGCCGCCGCGAGCGCTTTCGCCTTGTCCGAATCGGGGTTGTGGGTGATCGCGCGGGCGGTGAATCCGCCGCTCGGATCGGCGAGGATGGCGCGTACGAGGCCGCCGCCCTGCGCACCGGTGGCGCCAACGACAGCAATGACTTTCTTTTCACTCATGATCGGGTAACTATAGCGGTGATGCTGGTCAGCGTGGCGCTCTTCGAGCTGCACATCGAGTACGCACAGAGCCTGAAAGAGAAACGGATGGTCGTGAAGTCGCTGATTGATAGACTCCGGCTGCGCTTCTCGCTTTCGGCCGCCGAGGTCGGACTGCTCGACGCGCATCAGGCGGCGCGGATCGGCTTGACGTTCATCGCGATCGATCACGCCGCCGCGGATGCGAAGTTCTCGAAGATTCAGACGTTCGTCGAATCGAATACCGACGCGACGCTGAGCGGGTGGGTGAGCGAGAAGCTCGAGTTCGACGAAATGGCGGATCTGGCATGAAGAAGACGCGCAGGACTTCGCGGGTGGGCGAGATGGTGCGGGACGCGCTCGTGGAGGTGCTCCGCCACGATCTGAAGAACGTCGACATCGGCTTCGCGTCGATCACCGGCGTCGACGTCAGCCCCGACCTCCACTTCGCGCGCGTCTACATCAGCGGCTTGAACGAGGAGCAGACGCGCGACGCGGTCGAGCAGTTGCAGCACGCCCGCGGCGCCGCCCGCCGATTCCTCGGCCAGCGTATCCGCCTCCGCTACACGCCGGAGCTCGACTTCAAGTTCGACGACACCGCGATGCGCGCCAGCCGGATCGAGTCGATCCTTCAGGACGTCGCGGAGCCGGAACCCGAGCCGGAGCCGGAAGACGAAGACGAGAGCTGACGGACGAAGACCGTCGTGCGGAGGTACGCCAGCTCCGCGATCGATTCCTCGATGTCCGACAGCGCGCGATGGAGCTCCTGCTTCTTCGGCGGGTTGAAGGCTTTCCCGTACCACTCCGACGCGAGCAGCTTGATCGAGCTGACGTCGACGACCTTGTAATGCAGGAAGTCGTGCAGCTTCGGCATGTACTTCGCGAGGAAGCGCTTGTCCTGCCCGATCGAGTTCCCGCAGAGCGGGGCGGTGCGCTTGTAACAGTGCCGCCGGATGAAGCTCAGCGTCTTCTTTTCCGCCTCGGACACGGTGACGCCCTGCGTCCGCACGCGATCGAGCAGTCCGCTCTTCTTGTGCGTGCGGCGGTTCCAGGCATCCATCGCCGCCAGCCGCGCCTCACTCGTGCGGATCGCGAGCACCGGGCCGTGCTCGATGATGTTCAGGTCGTAGTCGGTGATGATGGTCGCGATCTCGAGCAGCGTGTCGACCGAGGGCTCGAGCCCCGTCATCTCGCAGTCGATCCACACCATCCGCTTCTTGCTTCGTTTCGGCATCGACGAATCTTAATCAGCGGAAGCTGGTGTTGACCATCTGCGAGCCGCAGATTCCACCGATCAGGCCGATGATGCACCCGCCGCAGAGGAGTCCGGCCGCGAATCCAGGAGTGGTGCGCCTCGAAAGCAGGCCGAAGATGATCAGCAGTGATCCCGCGGCGATGCCGACAAGAAAACCGAAGAACGAATTGTGAAACCCCATCGACATGGCGCCGAGGAAGATGTTCGCGAACCCGCCGCAGACGATCGCGATGATGAGACCTCCGAGGAAGCCGATCCAATTGAATAGCGGCGCTGGCGCTGGTGCTTCGGTCATCTTGCTGCCCACTCCCTCAGGGGCGCGAGACGGCTCGTTTCGAGGTCGTCCCGATAAAACAGGTTGAACGTGTCGAACGGGATGAGACGCCCGTCCGGATGGACGATGTGAATGCAGCTCTTCTTCACCGACCGCAGGTCGAACGACTGTGCGTCGATGAACTCGACGATGAGGAGCCGGAAGACGTTCGCGTATCCGAGGTCGCCTTGGACGCGCGGGACGCAGCAGAGGAGGTCCTTGAGCTTCTCCGGCTGCTCCTCCGATCCAAGGGCGGTAGAGAAGAGGTTGAGGAACGCCTTCCGCGTCGCCGGGTCCTGCTCGAAGATGATCGTGTTGCGGCTCCCGTTGATCAGCGCGTCGCGGCCGACCATCGACGTGAGCGGCACGACCGACCCTTCTCCGTCCTTGAACGCGTAACCCATGCAGAGCGAGTCGGGGTGACACGGCACCGGAACGAGATCCTCGGGTGCAAAGACGGTCGACTGCTCCAGCACCTTCCGGCGCACTTCAGAGAGCGTGAGGCGATTCGCCGCGTCGCTGTAGCCGTCGAGCCGTCCGGCGGCCTGCACCGGCTGCAGCGTGACGCCGCGAACGCACGGCTGCTTCAGCGCGAAGTCGAGGATCTCGCCGATCTCGTCGTCGTTGACGCCGCGTTGCAGCGTCACGACGAGCGTGGTCGAGATGTCGAGCGCGTTGAGCCGTTCCAGCGCCTGCATGCGAATCTCGCGGAGGTCGCCGCCGCGAATCGTCTTCAGCGGCTGCGCCCGAAGCGAGTCGAACTGGAGGTAGATTTCGAACGCCGGCTTGTACGCGGCGAGCCGCTCCGCGAACTTCGGCTCGCGCGCGATGCGCACGCCGTTCGTGTTCACCATGAGGTGCCGGATCGGACGGCGCTTAGCCGCGTCGAGGATCGCGAAGAAGTCGGGATGGATCGTCGGCTCGCCGCCGGAGATCTGCACGACGTCCGGCTCTCCCTCGTTCGCCACCACCGCGTCGAGCATCGACTCGACGAGCGCGAGCGGGCGGTGCTGCTGCTGACGTTCCGGCCCGCTGCCGGCGTAGCAGATCGGGCAGCGGAGATTGCAGGCGTCCGTGATCTCGACGAGCGAGAGGCAACTGTGCTGTTCGTGATCGGGGCAGAGGCCGCAGTCGTACGGGCAGCCGTAGTGGATCGGCGTGTTGCGCCGCAGTGGCATCTCCGGCGGCTTGATGTAGACCTCGCGGCATTGCCGGTAGTAGTCGACGTCGTCGGAGATCAGCACGCGCTCCGAGCCGTGGTCGCGGCAGTGCTTCAGCATCCAGACGCGTCCGTCCTCGAAGACGATCTTGCCGTCAGTCTTGCGGAAGCACGTCGGGCAGATCGACACGACGGCGTCGTAGTAGAGGTACGGCCGCACTGCGCTCGTCATTGGAGAAGACGAGAGCATAGTAGATCAGGCCGGCAACGCACGCCCA
>DASYSN010000266.1:0-3380 GCA_036003305.1 Thermoanaerobaculia bacterium | reverse complement strand
GCTTGAGAACCGGGCTGTGGAAGCTGAGGAAAACGACTCCGTCGTTTCCCTCAGCTCCACAACCCCCGCTACTGACCAAACTCGCGAGGAGAACTGACCGGAGATCACCAGCCGATTTTGCAGAACTTGACAGACACAACTGCGGTGACGCGCGTGCCCCTCACGGTGGCCGCCGTGCCCCTCGGTGCGGTGATGCGGCCACTTCACGGTGACAAGCGTGCCCCTCGGCGCGGCCGCGCGATCGCTCCGAGGGGCCGCTGGGCCGCTCGATGTGGTCGGGTGCCCGCGAGGCGGTGACGCCCTTGCCACCCGGAGGGGCCGCGCTGCCGCTCGATGTGGCGCCGGCCTCACCGACCGGTGACCGCGGTTCCGCTCGAGGGGGCCGCGGTTCCGCTCGGCGGGGCCGCGGTTCCGCTCGGCGGGGCCTAGCCCTCCGGCTTCCAGGTCATGATGCCGGACTCGCGGGCCGCTTTGCCGTTGCCGGCGAACTGGCTGCTGCCGTCGTGGTGCGTGGCGTGCCAGTAGCGGTCGACGATCTCGTTGCCGAGCTGGCCGGTGTACTCGCAGACGGTCACCGAGTCGCGAATCTCCACCGGCTGGGTCGACCGGTTCTTCCGGACGCGGGAGAGCGTCAGCGACGTGGTCCGCCATCCGAACGACGACAGGGAGTCGACCAGCCCCTTGCGATTGAAGAACGTGCAACTCGTCGGTTCGTACGGGCTGTCCAGGCCGATCGGACAGTAGAGGATCGCGAGCTCCTCGCTCCCGCTGAAGAGTCCCGTCTTCACGATCAGCGTGGCGCCCGGGTTCGCGACGTCGCGGAGGACCTGGAACGCGCGGAACGGATACCGCAGGTGGTAGAGCACGTCCGCGAAAATGAGCACGTCGAACTTGCCGAACTGTCCGGGCGTGAGGTCGTACAGGTTCATCTCATGCATGCGGACCGCGGAGCCGAAATGCGGGATCAGGACGTCGACCGCGCCGCGTGAAAGGTCGTTGTCGATCCCGATCACTTCGGACGCCCCGAGCTTTTCGGCGAGGAACGAGTACAGGCCGTCGCGGCAGCCGACGTCGAGCACTCGCTTCCCGGTGAGATCGGCGCCGAGCGCCACCACCATGTTCGGGTCCGCCCCGTGCGTCCCCGCGGTGGAGAGGCGCTCCGTGACGGGAATCGTGTGGTAGAAGTTGTAGCCTTCCAGTCGCTGCTCGAGCTCGCGCTCATCCATACGTGCCGGCTCCCTATTCAGTCATAGCAACAGTTCCCGCTCCCACCCGCCCTCCGGTTTCAGGAACGTCTTGACCGCCGGGCGCAACTCTTTCCGTTTCCGTCCGGACGATTGCGGGAGGCGGTCGAGGACTCGCGTGAGATTCGGGAACGTCTGCAGTTCGTCGAGGATCTTCTGTTTTGCGTGGAGAACCTTGTCGCGGTGGCGCTCATAGGCGCCGGTCTCGATCGCTTCTTCGATGGCGCGGACACTCGCCTGGTAGTCGTCGAGATCGATGGCGATGAAGCTGTCGCGGTCGAAATAGTCGCCGATGTTCGGAGCGCCGTAGTAGAACGGCATCGTCTCGCACAGATAGCAGTCGGCGATCTTCTCGGTCCAGTAGTCGGGGAACGGCGCCGCCTCGATCGCGATCGCGTATTTGTACGGCGCGAGCGCCTTGAACTTGTCGCTGCAGTAATTGCCGTTGATGCTGCCGAACACGGTCAGGCGGTCCTTGAAGTGTCCGATCATGCGATTGATGAACGCGAATCGTTTGCGATGCTCGGGGATCGACGCCTTGTCGGACGACACGACCGACATCAGCCCCGTTTTCTCGACGCGGTCGTCCTTGAGCATGTCGTACGTGCGCTTGAGCCACCAGCCGTCCATGCAGTGAGAGCGAATGACGTTGCTTGCCGGCAGGTCGGTGCGCCAGGTGACGATCCAATCGAATTGCCGCAGATACTCCGGCGAGTACGACCGCACGTATTCGGGCTCGTTGAGGACGAGGATCGTCCGGCCCGCCGGGACGGCCGCCGACTCGTTCCGGGCGGTCGACTCGAACACGACCCAGTAGTCGCATTCGTCGGCCCCGTTGTTGATGTCGAACTTGTAGTCGCCCCAGATGCCGCGGTTCCCGGGACTCTGCGCGCGCGCACCCATCCCCTCGTACCCGTAGACGGCGGAAGGATGGGAGAGTTTGACGAGCCTATGCGCCATTCGCGGCCCTATGCGTCGGCCCTATGCGTCGGCAATATCCGGACGCACGAAGAGCAGCCGCGGATCGAGATATGTGGTCTCCGGCCGGGGATGGCCAAGCCACGGCGTGTGGAAGTAGTCGCGGTTCTCGAGCATGAAATCGGTGACCGCGCCGCGCAGATGCTCTCCATACGCGTCGGCGTCGCGGTAGACCTCGAAGAACACGACCTCGGTCGGCGGGATCGGTTGCGCCAGGTCGGGATCGGTGCAGACCTCGTATTCGGGCGGCGGTCCGATCGGCGGATGCGGCGCGGGGACGTGCACGGAGTACATCAGGGTGCCGGGCTCCTGTGCGCGCACCTTCGTCGTGAGCTCCTCGAGTGCCGCGGCGAACGGCGGAGGACAGCCGTCCCTCAGCTTCCAGCGCGAGACCAACGCGATCATTCCCTCTCTCCTTCCGTGATACGCTCGCGAAGGGTAATCTCTCCACAAAAAAAGACAAGTGGTCTGGATGGCAGGAGCCGGCGATGACGACAATATCGACTGATGACTGCAATACCGAGCTGTGGACGAAGAACGTCCGCATGTGGGAGACCCCGAACTGGCACGGCGTCTCTCCCGACGTCATCGCAAGACGCGGAAGGCCGTGGAACCGCGACGAAAACGACATCCCGTGGCTCGATCGCGATGATGCCGCGAAGCGGATCGACGCGCGCCTGACCGATGGCGCGATCACCGCCGACGAGGCGCAGTTGCTCCACCAGTGGGTCGCTGACGGCTATTTCATTCTCCGCGGAGCCGTCCCTCCCTCCGACTTCGGGACCATCGACCAATTCAATCGCGACCTCGACGACATCTGGACCGCCGACAAGCCGATCGACGATCTCCAGATCATGAGTCTCCACATCCCCGGCCGGCGGCCGGGGCCGATCTCCCACGCCGAACTGCTCGAGTGGCCTCTCGAGAAGCGCATCCAGGTGCGCGACTCGCAGCTCTGGCGCGTCCACTACTGGCATTGCCATTCGAAAGCGGCGATGAAGCTCAGCACCGCGCCCGGGCTGCTGCGCATGGCGACGCTGATCCTCGACGAGCCGGCGACGCTCGTGAGCTACATCGGCTTCAAGTGGGGCAGCCAGGTCGGCGTGCACCAGGACGTGGCGGCGATGCACATCCACCCGAAGGACCGCCTCGTCGGCG
>DASYSN010000265.1:0-3582 GCA_036003305.1 Thermoanaerobaculia bacterium | reverse complement strand
CCGCTCGATCGAGAGCCAGGACGCGAAGTATCCCGGCAGCGGCATGGAATCCGGCGTTCGCTTTCGCGGCGCGGTCGGCGAATCAGGCGATTACCTCCGGGCGATGCTCGCGACGCTCGTGACGCGCGCGCTCGCCAGGCGGTCCGTCTCCGCGAGCCAGATCCCGCAGACGATCGACGGCGACAAGACGGTCCGCGGCAAAGACGCGGCGTATGTCTGCTACCGGCTCGACGACAAAGGATGGCAGAAGCGCGCCGTCTTTCTGCCGGAGCAGCCGCCGATCGGATTCACCGTCGCGCGCGGCGTCGATCCCGAGGAAGTGCAGCGGCTGCAGCGCATCTACCAGGCGTCCGACGACGAAGGCCGCCGCCTGATCCGGCTCTTCGCGGAGCTCTCCGTCAGCGAGGTGCTGGAGATTCCGCGCCGCGCGTGACGTTGCGCGCGCCGTTCGGATCGTTGCGATCGGCGGGAAGGGTGAAGTAGAACGTCGTTCCCTTTTCCTGCTCGCTCTCGACCCAGATCGTTCCGCCGTGCGACTCGACGATCCCCTTGGCGATCGGGAGGCCGAGGCCGGCGCCCATGCGCTCGGTGCGCTTCGCCTGCCAGTAGGGATTGAAGATGTCCTTGAGGTTCTGCCGCGGGATGCCGGGGCCGCTGTCGGAGACGGAAAAGAGCACGAGGCCCTCTTTGTGCGGCGCGGCGCGAAACGAGATGACCCCCTGCGCCGGCGTGAACTTCAGCGCGTTGCCGATCAGGTTCGAGAGCACCTGCATCACGCGATGGCGGTCGGCATAGATCGCCGGCGTGGCGGGCTCGATCTCGTATTCGAGATTGATCGCATTCGCGGCCGCCTGGGTACGGAACAGCTCATGCGCCTCGCCGAAGAGCGGCTCGATGTCGACGTGCGCCGGCTCGATCGGCAACCGCTTCCCTCCCTCCAGCCGGGTCACGTCGAGCAGATCGGCGATGAGGTCCGCCATCCGGTTCGCCGAGATGTCGATGATCTCGAGCTGTTCGCGGTCGCCGCCGCTGATCGCCTCGGAAGTCGCCAGCAGCGACGCCCCGAGCTTCACCGCGTTGAGCGGATTGCGCAGGTCGTGAGAAACGATCGCGAGCACTTCCTCGCGCGCGCGGAGCGCCTGCTGCGAGTCGAGATACAGCCGCGCGTTATCGATCGCGAGCGAGCCGACACGTGCAAGCTCGGCGAAGAGCGCGACGTCATCGTGCGTGAACGGATGGTCGGCGCGCGCGATCGCGGCAACGACGCCGAGGGTCTCGCCACGGCTCACCAGTGGAACGACGAGCACCGGATGCGGACTCTCGCCGCCGAAGTACGACGCGATCGCCGAGACACTGCCGATCAAGCGCGGCGCGTGCTGCTTCATCACCTCCACGATTCCCTCCGGAACCGTGTCGAGCGTCTGGCCGCTCTTTTTCGACGGCGTCGCGTCGCCGTTCGGCTTCCGGTGCGCGACCGCGGCGCGCTGCAACGTGCCGTCGGCCTGCTTCATGTCGACGACGCACACTTCCGCGAGATTCGAGACGACGATCCTCGCGAGACGCGCGATCGTCTGCTGCAGATCGAGCGACGCGGCGAGCTCCTGCCCCGCCGCCGCGAGAAACGCGGCGCGCCGCTCCTCGCGCTCCGCCGCGGTGCGCGCGCGTTTCGCGTCGGCCGCCTCTCGCTCCGCCTCCTGCCGCCGGCGCATCGCCTCGCGTGCGAGGAGGCGCATCTGGCGCCCGAGGCCGGCGACGAGCATCGCGGACGTCAGCGCGAGCATCGTGAGGATGATGGTGAGCGACAGATTCAGGCGCTCCGCGTCGCGGATGCGCGCGAGCCGATCCTCGATCGATCCCTGGATCGCCGCTTCGAGGTCGGACGCGGCGCGCAGCGAGCGCTCGTACGACGGGTGCTTCTCGAACAGCCGCGCGAGGAACACCTCCTCCGGCAGCTTGCGGCTCGTGAACTCCTGCTGCCGCACAGCCGTGTGCCACTGCGCCGAGGCGACGAAGAAGTCGTTGATCGAATCGGAAATGTCGCTGCCGAGCGCCGGCGCGAGCTTCTGCAGCAGCTTCCGGTTCTGTTCTTCGTGCGCGGAGAACGCCTCGTAGTCGCGCCGGTACTGCTCCTGGCCGGTGACCTGGAAGGCGATGATCTTGTCGAGCTCGGACGAGAGGTCGACCTGGATCTGGTTCACCCCGCGCCGCGCCGGATCGGCGACCCGCGTGATCTCCCGCCGCATCGCCGCCGTGTGGTTCGACACGATCAGCGGCAGGATCACCAGCGACAGGAGCGAGACGATGATGAACGCGACCGGCAATACGGTCGTCCAGGTACTCTCTGGCCCAACACGCCAGAAGCTCCGCCGCTCACGAGCAGGTGTCATGGAACCAACCGCCCTCGACAGCAATATGCTTGCCCTATGCTCGACCGCCGCGAATACCAGCGCCTGAACCTGCTGAAGCCGATCCTCGGGACGGTCGACGGCCAGGAGGCGCTCATTCTCGACATCGGCGTTGGCGGAGCCTTCATCGAACATTACGGACAAGCATTGCCGGGTGACCAATTCCGCCTCGGCTTTCTCTCGGAGGGAGCGCCGGTCGAGTTCGTCTGTGAAGTGCGCCGCTCGTTCGTGGTCCGGCTGGCCAGAGATGACTCGAAGGTGTCGCACACCGGAGCGCGTTTCGTCGAAGCGATCGGCGATTCCGAGGAGCTGCTCGAGAAGATGATCGCGTCGTTCATCAGCCGGATCCTCGACGCACAGCGGGCGAACGCGCGCGGCGAACTTGGCCTCTCCCACGGCGAGGCGATCCTCGCGCACCTCGGCGACGCGCAGCGGATGCGCACGCGTGGCTGCGTCACGCATTCATTCGCCGATGGACAGTGGACGTCGATCCGCACCGACTCCGCGAATCAGCCGGATGACGGCTTCACGGTTGCCGCGTTCGAGGACGAGGAAGAGGTCCACATGCTGCGGCAGGCGTACGAGACCGCGGATGCCGAGGGGCGGCGGCTGATCCGATTGATCGCGGACCTCAGCGCGCACGCAGCGCATCGACGTTGAGCTGCTCGAACGAGTCCAACACCACGTCCGCCGCGGTCAGGTCCTGCGGCGTCCGCGCGCGCGGGTTGCGCACGGCGACGCAGTACATCCCCGCCGCCTTCGCCGCGAGGACGCCGACGTGCGAGTCCTCGAAGACGACGCAATCGTGTGGCGAGACGCCGAGCTTTCGCGCCGTCAGCTGGTAGCCCTCGGGATCAGGCTTCCCCGCCCGCACCTCGGTACCGTCGACGATGAGCGCAAACAGCTCCCGGATGCCGAATCGCCGCAGGAGCAGGTCGACCGCATCACCCGCCGCCGAGGTCGTGATGGCGAGCGTCACGCCGCACGAGTGCAGCTCGCGCACGACGCGCTCCACGCCCGGCATGAGTTGCAGTGTGGCGCCGGCGCCCTCGCCGGCGCTGAGTGCCTCCAGAAAATACCGGTGCCGCCTCGCGTACAACTCCTCCTCGGGGACAGTCCACCCGAAGAACTCCCGCATCTCCGTGATGTCGTCGACGATCCGCCGTCCCGACCCGAA
>DASYSN010000264.1:0-2188 GCA_036003305.1 Thermoanaerobaculia bacterium | reverse complement strand
TCCGACGCTGCCGCGCGCCGAGGCGCACTTCACGCTCGATGTGATCAATCCGTTCAGTTGGGTCGCGACGGCGCTGGCGATGCGGCGCGGCGAGTTCGACGCGGTCGTCTTCGTCTGGTGGATCTGGGTCTGGGCGCTGCCATATCGCGTGATGATGGCGTTTCTGCCGCGGTCGACGCGCGTAGTCCTGCAGTGTCACAACATCGGCGACAAGGAGCCGGCGTGGTGGAAGCGCGCGCTGACGGACATCGTGCTGCGGCGCGCCCGTGCGCTCGTGGTGCACGCGCAGAGCGAGGCGGCCGACGCGTGGCGGCGGTCCCGCGGACGGCGGACGGTGAAGACGTTTCTGCCGGTGCACGAGCTGGGAGGCGAGATTCCGTCGCGAGACGCCGCGCGCCGGACGCTCGGTATCGACGCGAAGAACGTGGCGCTCTTCTTCGGGCACGTGCGTCCGTTCAAGGCGCTCGACGTCGTGCTCCAGGCGTGGGGCGAGATCGAATCCGACGCGCTGCTGCTCGTCGCCGGCGAGGCGTGGTGGGAGAGCGCGGAGAAGTACCGCGGCATGGCGAAGGGGAACGTCCGCTTCGACTTCCGCTTCATCCCCGACGCCGAGATCGCGACGTACTTTGCCGCATGCGACGTCGTCCTCGCGCCGTACCGTATCGAGGCGCAAAGCGGCGTCGCGTTGACGGCGTTTCACTTCGCGCGTCCCGTGATCGCGTCGACGGTCGGCGGCCTGCCGGAGATCGTGGAGCAGGGGCGCAACGGCCTGCTCGTCCCGCCCGACGATCCGTCCGCGCTCGCCCGCGCGATCGACTCGTTCTTCGCCGGCGCCGATCGCACGTCGTTCGAGAAGCACGCCGCTGAATCGGCGCGTCGCTATTCGTGGGAGGAATACGGCCGCGTCATCGGGCGCTTGCTGCTGAACGCATGAAGTTCCACCCGCGCCGGTACAAAGTCGGCCTCGAGCTGACGTCGAAGTGCAATCTGCGCTGCGGCATGTGCCCGCTGCCGGTACTGCGCCGTCCGTACGAGGACATGGCGTGGGAGCTGGTCGAGAAGGCGGAGCGGGAGATCCACGGGATGGGGCTGCAGCTCAAGTGGCTGCACGAGATGGGCGAGCCACTGCTGTACTCGCGCATCGATGACGCCGTCCGGCTTTTCCCCGAGGCGAGCGTCTCGACGAACGGCCTCGTGCTCACGGAATCGGTCGGCGCGAAGCTCCTCGGCTCGCCGCTGAAGCGCCTTCGCATCTGCGTCGACTCGATCAACCCGCAGGTCTATCCGCAGCTCCGCACCGGCGGCGATTTCGAGAAGCTCGTGGAGCGGACGCGCGCGTTTCTGGCGCAGGCGAACGGCCATCCGATCCGCATCGAGATCCAGAAGATGCGCTCGCGGCTGACGGTCGACGAGTCGCTCGACGACTTCCGGCGCCTCTTCGACCTCAAGCGCTACAAGAACGCGCGTGTGATCGAGAAGACGTGCGAGGCGCTCGACGTCAACGAGGAGACCGACCTGCACGGCAAGTTCTACGGCTGCGTGCAGGGGGCGTTCTTCACATGGATCGTCGTCTTCGCCGACGGACGCGTGACGCACTGCTGCTACGACGCGCACGGCGATCAGGTGATGGGCGATCTGAAGACGCAGACGCTCCGCGAGATCATCGAAGGGGAGCGTCTCGCCGAGATGCAGCGCGCCTTCGAACAGCGCGATTTCACCAACCTCCCGCGCTGCGCCGAGTGCTTCAAGCACGGCGGCGAGTCGCACGCGTTCAACGACGTCCTCACCGGCGTGCAGAACCTCCCCGGCGCCGCGAAGGACCTCGTGCGCAAAGTGCTCGACGTGCGGTACCGGTGAGAGTGCTTAGAGCGTAGTGCGTAGTGCTTAGGAGGCACGGCGCATGACCTAAGCACTAAGCTCTTAGCACTAAGCTCTCCTCGAATGATCCATCTCCTCAACGTCATCTTCGGCCTGGTCCCCACACTGATCCTCGCTGGGTCCATCGCGGCGGGGGTCGACGACGATCGCCATCACCGCCGGATGTTCCTGCTCGTCTACGGCCTCTGGTCGATCACGCTGGCGATGTGGAACTGGATGCGCTCCGCGCCGTGGCCTTGGATCGCGGCGTGGACCGTCTTCGGCGTCGCCGCGCTGGTGAGCCTCAGCGTGCGGAGGCGAGGCCGCGCTG
>DASYSN010000263.1:0-23949 GCA_036003305.1 Thermoanaerobaculia bacterium | reverse complement strand
CGTCCGCGCCCCCGGCGCGAGCGGGTTCCTCGGGTTGATGCCGGCCTACGCCACTGCCGGTGCGAAGCCGTACTACGCCCTCAAGGAAATCTGTCTCTTCCCCGGCAATCCGGCCCGCGGTCTCGACACTCACCTCGGCGCGGTCCTCCTGCACAGCGGCGAAACGGGCGAGCTCCTCGCCGCCGTGAACGCCTCGGCGATCACAGCGATTCGGACCGCAGCGGTCTCCGCCGTGGCGACGAAGCTTCTCGCGCGAGAGAACGCCTCTACCCTGGCGATCCTGGGCGCCGGCGTTCAGGCGAAGTCGCACCTCGAGGCGATCCCTCTCGTCCGCGACATCGGTTCGATCCGCATCTGCAGCCGTTCCGGCCCCAAGGCCCAGGCGTTGGCGGCGACCGACAAACGAGCGAAGGTCGTCGAGAGCGTGGAGGAAGCCATCGACGGCGCCGACATCATCGTGACCGCCACGAGCTCGAAGGAGCCGATCCTCCGCCGCGAATGGCTTGCCGACGGCGTCCACATCAACGCGGTCGGCTCCTCCGTCGCGACGAGCCGGGAGCTCGACAGCGGCACGATGGCTGCGGCCGCCCTCTTCGTCGATCGCCGCGAATCGACCGTGAACGAGTCGGGCGACTACCTCATGGCGCTCCGGGACGGGGCAATTCGGGAAGGTCACATCCGGGCGGAAATCGGCGAAATCCTGCTGGGTGAGGCGAAAGGCCGCCTTTCCGACGACGAAATCACGCTTTTCAAGTCGCTCGGCATTGCGGTCGAAGATCTCGCTTCCGTCGCCTTTCTCTACGACAAGGCGCGCGCGCGAAACAGTGGGAGCTGGCTCGAGTTCTAAATGCGACGAAACGCCGGCTGGGCGCTAGGCATCGCCGCGGTCGTCGGGATCATCATCGTCTGTCGCATCGACATCTCCGCCGCACGATTCTTCGAGTCGGATGCCATCGTCCGCGACGCGTTTCCCAACGCTGCGCAGCCGCCGTACTACGACCCCGCTCCATTCAGTCTCTGGCTACCCTCGGACTGGTTCGTCTGGGACAGTGTCCGTTCGGGCCACCTGCCGCTGTGGGAACGGCTCCAAGGGGGCGGCTACTCGCCCGTGATCACCTTCCAGAACGGCGTTTTTCACCCGCTTCGCTGGCTCGTCGCTCTCGCGCCGCGGGATATGGCGCCGTCAGTTCTGATCGCGTTGGCGGTGCTTCTCGCGGCGTATGGAATGTGGCTGTTGCTGCTCGACCTCGGCCGGAGTCCCGTTGCCGCCGGTCTTGGTGCGGCGCTTTTCGTGATGTCGAGTCCCCTTCTCGAGAACCTTCATTTCTCGGGTGATCTTCTCCCGCTGGCGCACCTGCCATGGCTCATCCTCGCGCTTCACCGAAGGAGCCTCGCCGGAGCTTCGATCGTGACCGCGCTCCTCGTCATGTCGGGTCATCCGCTATTCGTGGTGACGGTTGGTATCGCGGCGATCGGATTCGTAATCGCTGAAGCGGCCAGCTCCCGTTCCGCGCGGCCGGTGTTTGACGTCGTCGCGGCGACTGTCTTCGGCGCAGGACTCGCGGCGTTCACCTTCGTTCCAACGATCGCGTCGGCTGGCGATCTGTGGTTTTACAAAACGCAGACGCATCAGGGATCGGTCTATGCCCTTTTTGATCCGATGGACCGCTGGCTACATGCGGTTGCATCCATGTTCGTCGATCTACGTACGCCGGCGAGCGCGTTTGGCGATCCCGAGTTCTGGCTTTACGTGGGCGTGCCGGCCGCGGTACTTGCCGGCGCTGGTCTGGTGCGGGCCGGAACATACGATCGTGTTCTGGCGGCGCTGCTCTTCCTGTTTTTCGTCCTGACCGTTCCGGGAATCTGGATGCTGCAGATCTCGACGATGAAGCCGCTCATGTACATGAACCGCTCGTACTTCGCGGGCGGCATGACGTTCATGATCGCCGTCTTCGCTTCTGCGGGATACGATCTTCTCAGCCACCACCGATTCGGCCGAATGGTCGCGATCGTGTGTGCGATTGCAGCCGTAGCGATCTACGCCGCGCGGGCAGGCGAGGTACTCCACCCGCGAATCTGGCACGACGTTACCGGCGGCGACCTGATCGCGAAGCTTAGAAGTGACCCGGCACACCGGATGATCGGTACCCTCGGGCAGACGCATCTCCCGAATAGCTCACGCATTACCGGGATCGAGGATGTACGAGAGTCGACGCCTGTGTGGACAGTCCGCAAGCATCTCTGGTGGCAGGCCGTCGACCCGGAGATCCGTGCGAACTCCTTTCCGACGTTTCGCCTCACCGATCGAGTCGAGTCGCCCCTGGTCGGCGATTTCAACGTCGGGTGGGTTTTGCGCAGTCGCCTGCGTGTTTCAGGCTTCATCAACCTCCCCGGCCCTCAGAATCATCCCGCAGCAGTCATCGAGCCGTGGTCGGGTCTGGTCCGCCCGCGGGTCCATTTTGCTGATCATGTCGTGTTCGTCCGTGGGATGAGCGACGCGGCGAGGGTTCTCGGTGTTCGACCTCCTCAGCGAGTGCGCGGAGGCTTGCATATCCCGCAGCGGAGCGGCGCGCCCGAGAACCTCGAAGTCGTAGAGTGGAACGGGGCACCGCCGGTAATGCCTGCCGTCGCCTCGGCGGCCGCCATCGTGCGTTATCCATCGGACAGCACAGCAGTTATCGATGCTAGCAGCGCGACCGGCGGGCTGGTCGTGCTACATGACACGTGGGAGCGTGGATGGCGAGCATCGATTGACGGCAAACCGGCGGACATCGTTCCCGTCAACCTGATCTCGCGTGGTGTCATGGTCGGTCCCGGTCGCCACCGCATCGAAATGGAATATGAACCCTTTCGGTTTCGGGAGGGCCTCGGAATCTCGATGACGGCGGTCATCGGGCTGCTGATTGCGTGCAAGCCTCGGCGGAAATAAGAGGTTGTAGCACCACGTTGGCCTCAGTCCGGGCTTGACAAAGTCCATCACCGGGCCTAAAGTGCGCCGGTTTTCCCTTTCGGGAGCACTTTTTTCGCTGTACGTGTCTTTAGAAGGATAGTCACGAATGCCAACGATCAGCCAACTCGTCAGCCAGGGCCGCGACAAGGTTCGTTACAAGACGAAGTCGCCGGCGCTGCAGTCGAGCCCTCAGAAGCGCGGCGTCTGCACGCGCGTCTACACTTCGACCCCGAAGAAGCCGAACTCCGCGCTCCGCAAGGTGGCGCGCGTTCGCCTCACGAACGGTGTCGAAGTCACCACCTACATCCCGGGTGTCGGACACAACCTCCAGGAGCACTCGATCGTGCTGATCCGCGGGGGCCGTGTCAAAGACCTTCCGGGCGTTCGCTACCACGTCATCCGCGGAACGCTCGACGCCGTCGGCGTCGCCAAGCGTAACCAGAGCCGCTCCAAGTACGGGGCGAAGAGACCCAAGAAGGCGTAACGCACATGCCGAGACGACGCGAAGTTCCCAAACGCGAGATCCTGCCGGATCCGGTCTACAACAGCCAACTCGTGACCAAGTTCATCAACTCGTTGATGACTCACGGCAAGAAGTCGGTCGCCGAGAACGTGTTCTACGGCGCGCTGAAGAAGGTCGAAGACCGGGCGAAGGACGATCCTCTCAAGCTCTTCAAGAAGGCGGTCGACAACGTCAAGCCGGCGCTCGAGGTCAAGAGCCGCCGCGTCGGTGGTTCGAACTACCAGGTTCCCATCGAAGTGCGTCCGACCCGCCGCACCGCGCTTGCCATCCGCTGGCTGATCAGCTACGCGGTGTCGCGCGGCGAGAAGACGATGCAGGACAAGCTTGCCGGCGAGATTCTCGATGCCGCCAACGGCCGCGGCAACGCGATCAAGAAGCGCGAAGACACGCATAAAATGGCGGAAGCGAACAAAGCGTTCGCGCACTACCGCTGGTAGTAATTTTTCGCAGTTCGTTGAAGTTATAGAAGTTCTCGCAGTCGCAGTTACACCGAAGATTTCCGTAGCTCCGTCTCGACCGGATAACACAGTAACCCCTGGTTCTGCGGTTCCGGACCGAGCAACGGGAAAAACTAAAACTCAATCGCTTTCGATCGGCGGCAGCGCTGTCGCCGATTCTGTGTTGTTCCGCGGTAAAGAGAAACGAACAGAAAAATGGCACGTCAGGTAGCTCTCGAAAAGACGCGAAACATCGGGATCATGGCCCACATCGACGCGGGTAAAACCACGACGACGGAGCGGATCCTCTACTACACCGGCCGCACCCACAAGATCGGCGAGGTGCACGAAGGCACTGCCACCATGGACTGGATGGTCCAGGAGCAGGAGCGCGGCATCACGATCACTTCCGCGGCGACCACCGCGCTCTGGGGCGACACGCGCGTCAACATCATCGACACCCCCGGCCACGTCGACTTCACCGTCGAAGTGGAACGCTCCCTCCGCGTCCTCGACGGCGCGGTCGGCGTTTTCTGCGCGGTCGGCGGCGTCGAGCCGCAGTCCGAGACCGTCTGGCGTCAGGCCGACAAATACGGCGTGCCCCGCATCGCGTTCGTCAACAAGATGGACCGCATCGGCGCGAACTTCATGTCGGTCGTCAATCAGATCCGCCAGAAGCTCGGCAAGAACGCGGTCCCTCTGCAGCTCCCGATTGGCGCCGAAGATCAGTTCAAGGGCGTCATCGACCTCGTGCTGATGAAGGCGCTCGTCTTCCACGACGAGACCCTCGGCGCGAAGTATGACGTCGAAGAGATCCCGGCCGAGCTCAAGGCCGACGCGGAGCATTACCGCGAAAAGATGGTCGAGTCGATCGCCGAACAGCACGACGAGCTGCTCGAGAAGTACCTCGCCGGCGAGACTCTCGAAATCGGCGAGCTGAAGAACGCTCTTCGCGAGGCGACGATCGCCCAGAAGATCACGCCGGTCATGTGCGGCTCGGCGTTCAAGAACAAGGGCGTGCAGCCGCTGCTCGACGCGGTCGTCGACTACCTCCCGTCTCCGGTCGACATCCCGCCGGTCAAGGGTGTGAACCCGGACGATGAGTCGTTCATCGAGCGGAAGGCGGCGGACAGCGAGCCGTTCGCGGCACTCGTCTTCAAGATCATGACCGACCCGTTCGTTGGCCAGCTCGCGTTTTTCCGCGTCTACTCGGGACACGTCGAGTCGGGCACCGCGGTGCTCAACACGACCAAGGGCAACACCGAGCGCATCGGCCGCCTCCTCCAGATGCACGCCAACAAGCGTGAAGAGATCAAGGAAGTGTGGGCGGGCGACATCGGTGCCGCCGTCGGTCTCCGCAACGTGACCACCGGTGACACGATCTGCGACAGGAACCACCCGATCGCTCTGGAGACGATGACGTTCCCCGAGCCGGTCATCGCGGTCGCGATCGAGCCGAAGACCAAGGCCGATCAGGAAAAGATGGGCGTCGCGCTCGCGAAGCTCATGCAGGAAGACCCGACGTTCAAGGTGCACACGGACACCGAGACGAACCAGACCATCATCCGCGGCATGGGTGAGCTCCACCTGGAGATCATCGTCGACCGCATGATGCGCGAGTTCAACGTGCAGGCGAACGTCGGCAAGCCGCAGGTCGCGTATCGCGAGGCGATCACGCGCAAGTCGGAGGCTGAAGGCCGCTTCATCCGCCAGTCGGGCGGCAAGGGCCAGTACGGCCACGTCAAGATGCGCTTCGAGCCGCTCACCGACGGAACGAACTTCGAGTTCGTGAACGAGATCGTCGGCGGCAGCGTCCCGCGCGAGTTCATCAAGCCGACCGAGCAGGGCATCAAGGAAGCGATGGAGAAGGGGATCATCGCCGGCTACCCGATGACGGGCATCCGGGCGATCCTCTACGACGGCTCGTACCACGACGTCGACTCGAGCGAAATGGCGTTCAAGATCGCCGGCTCGATGGCCTACCAGGAAGGCGCCAAGAAGGCCGGCCCGATTCTGCTCGAGCCGATCATGGACGTCGAAGTCGTGACGCCCGAGGACTATGCGGGCGACGTGATGGGCGACCTGTCGCGCCGTCGCGGAAAGATTCAGCAGATGGACGAGCGCGGCGGCGCGAAAGTCATTCGCGCGCACGTGCCTCTGTCCGAGATGTTCGGCTACGCGACGCAGCTTCGCTCCATGTCGCAGGGCCGCGCCAGCTACACCATGCAGTTCTCGGCGTATGAACCGGCGCCGAAGACTGTTGCGGAAGAAGTCATCGCAAAAGTCGCCGGATAAGCGACACGAGGAAGACAAGAGTCAAAGCAAGGACGGAGGTTAGCTCTCAATGGCCAAAGAGAAATTCGACCGCAGTAAGCCCCATGTGAACGTCGGCACGATCGGTCACGTCGACCACGGCAAGACCACGCTCACCGCAGCGATCACGAAGATCCTCGCCGCCCAGGGAATGGCGAGCTTCGTCGCCTTCGATCAGATCGACAAGGCTCCTGAAGAGCGCGAGCGCGGCATCACCATCGCCACGGCCCACGTCGAGTACTCGACCGCCAAGCGCCACTATGCGCACGTCGACTGCCCGGGTCACGCCGACTACGTCAAGAACATGATCACTGGTGCCGCCCAGATGGACGGCGCGATTCTCGTCGTGGCCGCCACCGACGGCCCGATGCCGCAGACCCGCGAGCACATCCTGCTCGCCCGCCAGGTCGGAGTGCCCGCCATGGTCGTTGCCCTCAACAAGGTCGACGCGGCCGACCCGGAACTGCTCGAGCTCGTCGAGCTCGAGATCCGTGAGCTCCTCACCTACTACGAGTTCCCCGGCGACGAGATCCCCATCGTCCGCGTTTCCGCCCTCAAGGCGCTGGAGTCGGGCGATCCGAAGTCGGAGTGGGGCCAGAAGATCATGGAGCTGATGGACGCCGTCGACAGCTACATCCCGCTGCCGGAGCGCGCCATCGACAAACCGTTCCTGATGCCGGTCGAAGACATCTTCTCGATCTCGGGCCGCGGCACGGTCGTTACCGGCCGTATCGAGCGCGGCGTGATCAAGGTCGGTGAGGAAATCGAGATCGTCGGCATCCGTCCGACCATCAAGAAGGTCGTCACCGGCGTCGAGATGTTCCGCAAGCTTCTCGACCAGGGCCAGGCGGGCGACAACGTCGGCCTCCTGCTCCGCGGTGTCGAGCGTAAGGACGTCGAGCGCGGCCAGGTTTGCGCCAAGCCGGGCTCCATCACGCCGCACACGAAGTTCAAGGCCGAGGTCTACATCCTGACGAAGGAAGAGGGCGGCCGTCACACGCCGTTCTTCAATGGCTATCGTCCGCAGTTCTACTTCCGTACCACCGACATCACGGGCGTCGCTTCGCTTCCGGAAGGCGCCGAGATGGTCATGCCGGGCGACAACACTGCGCTCGAAATCGCGCTCATTCATCCGATCGCGATGGAGAAGGGTCTCCGCTTCGCGATCCGCGAGGGTGGCCGCACGGTGGGCGCCGGCACAGTCACGGAAGTCATCGAGTAGCTCATGCAGGGCCGGCGATTCGCCGGCCCATTGTTCTTTATTAAGGGTTCGAAATCATGATGAACGAAAAGATCCGCATCCGACTCAAAGCGTATGACTACCGCGTCCTCGATCAATCGACGTCCGAGATCGTCGACACGGCCAAACGCACCGGTGCCAAGGTGGCGGGACCGATCCCTCTGCCGACGCAGATATCGCGTTACACCGTCCTCCGCTCGCCGCACGTCGACAAGAAGTCGCGCGAGCAATTCGAGATGCGGACGCACAAGCGGCTGCTCGACATTCTCGAGCCGACGACGCAGACCGTCGACGCGCTCATGAAGCTCGAGCTCCCCGCGGGCGTCGACGTCGAGATCAAGGCGTTCGGCAAATAACGACGCCCAACACACGAACCGGCTGGTCCGGTTCCAAGGTGAACTGAGATGGCAATCGAAGGAATCATTGGCAAGAAGGTCGGAATGACCCAGGTATTCGCCGAGGACGGCGCGCTCGTCCCGGTGACGGTCATTCAGGCTGGTCCATGCCTCGTGGTACAGAAGAAGACCGCCGACAAGGACGGCTACGACGCCGTGCAGATCGGGCTGGTCGAGAAAATCTCGAACCGCCGCATCACCAGCGCGCAGCGCGGCCACTTCGAGAAGGCCGGCCTCCAGCCGCTGCGCACGCTCGCCGAAGTGCCGTACAGCGGCGACGCGAACGTCGGCGACAAAGTGCAGGTCGACATCTTCAAGCCGGGCGACTCGATCGACGTGATCGGTCAGTCCAAGGGCAAGGGCTTTCAGGGCGTCGTGAAGCGTCACAACTTCGCCGGCGGCCGCGCCAGCCACGGCTCGATGTTCCACCGCGCTCCCGGCTCGATCGGCGCCTCGGCGTTCCCCTCGCGTGTCATGAAGGGCATGCGCATGGGCGGCCGCATGGGCGGCGATCAGGTCACGGTCAAGAACCTCCGCGTCGCGAAGATCGACCCGGAGAACAACCTCCTGTACGTGCGCGGCGCGGTGCCGGGCGGCCGTAACGGCGTCGTCTACATCCGCTTCGCGAAAAACGGGAAAGGAGGCAAGTAACCATGCCGACCATTGACATCAAGAACTGGGACAACAAGAAGGTCGGCTCGGTCGATCTGCCCGAAGAGATCTTCGCGTACCCGTACAAAGAGCACCTCATCCACGAGGCGGTCCGGAACTACCTCGCCAGCCTTCGCCAGGGAACGCACAAGATCAAGAACCGCTCCGAAGTGAGCGGCTCGGGCAAGAAGCCGTTCCGGCAGAAGGGGACGGGTCGCGCGCGCCAGGGCGGCAACCGTCCGCCGATCCACCGCCACGGCGGCACGGTGTTCGGACCGGTTCCCCGCGACTACAGCTACAAGATGAACGCCCAGGAGAAGAAGGCGGCCCTCAAGAGCGCCCTCTCGCAGCGCGTCAAGGAAGGGAAGTTCATCGTCATCAGCGACGCGACGGTGGACGAGCCGAAGACCAAGGCGCTCGCCGAGAAAGTGGCGAACGTCGGCGTCGACGGCAAGGCCCTCCTCGTTGATTCGATGGAGAACACCAACGCGGTGCTCGCCTCGCGCAACAACCCGAAGGTGCGTTTCGTCGATGCGACCGCCGTCAACGTCTACGACGTCGTCAACAGCCGCTACATCGTTTTGAGCCAGTCGGCACTGCAGCGACTCACGGAGTCCTTGGAGAAGTGATGAACGCAAACGAGATCATCCGCCGGCCGCTGGTCACCGAAAAGAGCACCATCCTTCGCGAGGCTGGGAACGTCATCGCGTTCGAAGTCTCGCCGAAGGCCAACAAGATTCAGGTCAAGCACGCGGTCGAAGAGCTCTTCAAAGTGAAGGTCGAAGAAGTGCGCCTCTTCAACGTGCGCGGAAAAGTGAAAAGGATGGGACGTTACGAAGGGAAGCGCCGCGATTGGCGGAAGGCTTACGTGCGTCTCAAGGCAGGGGAAAAGGCGCCCGACTTCATTGAAGGCGTCTGAGAACCAGGCGAAAAACTGAGGAAACTATGCCTGTAAAAAACTATAAGCCGACCTCCCCCGGCATTCGCTTCCAGTCTCATCACACGTTCGATGAGCTGACGAAGACGAAGCCGGAGAAGTCGCTGACGAAGGGGAAGATGAAGACCGGCGGTCGCGCCAGCACCGGCCGTGTCAGCTCCCGCTTCATCGGCGGCGGTCACAAGCAGAAGTACCGCGACATCGACTTCAAGCGCGACAAGCACGGGATTCCCGCGAAGGTCGCCGCCATTGAATACGATCCGAACCGCACCGCGCGCATCGCGCTGCTGCATTACGCCGACGGCGAGAAGCGCTACATCCTCGCGCCGGACGGCCTCAGTGTCGGCACGACGATCACGTCCGGCCCGGATGCCGACATTCTCGTCGGCAACGCCCTGCCGCTCTCAAAGATCCCCCTCGGCACGACGGTGCACAACATCGAGCTGAAGGAAGGGAAGGGCGGCCAGATGGCCCGCAGCGCCGGCGCGTTCGCGCAGCTCATGGCGCGCGAAGGCGACTGGGCGACGCTTCGTCTCCCCTCGGGCGAGATGCGCAAAGTCCACATTCGCTGCTACGCGACGATCGGACAGGTCGGGAACCTCGAGCACGAGAACGTCTCGATCGGCAAGGCCGGCCGCACGCGGCACCGCGGCAAGCGCCCGCACAACCGCGGCGTCTCCATGAATCCGGTCGACCATCCGTTGGGCGGCGGCGAGGGCAAGACCTCGGGTGGACGTCACCCGGTCAGCCCGTGGGGCCAGCCGACCAAGGGCTACAAGACCCGCCGCAACAAGACGACTGACAAGTTCATTGTCAAGCGGAGAACCAAGTAATGGCGCGTTCACTCAAGAAGGGCCCGTTCATCGACGAGCACCTGCAGAAGAAAGTCGAAACCATGAACCGCGAGCGCGACAAGAAGGTCATCAAGACCTGGTCGCGCCGCTCCACGATCATTCCGGAGATGGTCGGCCACACCCTGGCCGTGCACAACGGGAAGAAGTTCGTCCCGGTCTACATCTCCGAAAACATGGTCGGTCACAAGCTCGGCGAGTTCGCGCTGACGCGCATGTTCAAGGGCCACAGCGGCAAGAAGGTCGAGAAGACCACGAAGCCGGCCGGCGCCCCGGCACCTGCGGCGGCGCCGAAGGCATAAGGCGGAGACGACGATG
Source organism: Thermoanaerobaculia bacterium (assembly GCA_036003305.1). Classification (GTDB taxonomy): domain Bacteria; phylum Acidobacteriota; class Thermoanaerobaculia; order Gp7-AA8; family Gp7-AA8; genus DASXHZ01. The sequence goes on along the minus strand of DASYSN010000263.1, from coordinate 13,334 downwards.
GAAGCCAGTGCAACTCTCAAGTACCTGAAAGCCTCCCCGCAGAAGGTCCGCCTCGTGGCCGACCTCGTGCGCGGCAAGAAGGTCGAGGAAGCGATCCAGATCCTCCGCTTCACGAAGAAGACGTCGGCGAAGGACCTCGAGAAGCTTCTTCGCTCGGCCGTCGCCAACGCCGAGAACAAAGAGGCGAACGTCGACGTCGACGATCTCGTCGTCTCGAAGATCTACGTCAACGAAGGTCCGCGCGAGAAGCGCGTGCAGCCGGCGCCGATGGGACGTGCCTACCGCATCCAGAAGCGGAAGGCGCACATCACCGTTCACGTGTCCGACGAAGTCAAAGCAGTCAACGAGCGTACCGGCGGCAAGGGCCGCGCGCGCGCTGCCAAGCGATAACGGAGGCAATCTTGGGTCAGAAGGTCAATCCTTACGGATTCCGGCTCGGTTTCAACAAGACGTGGCATTCCCGCTGGTTCGCCGGGAAGACCTACGCGGAGACGCTGCATCGCGATCTGAAGCTGCGCGACGATCTCAAGAAGCGCCTCAGCCACGCCGGCGTGTCGGAAATCGACATCGAGCGCACGGCGAACAAGATGCGCATCAACATCTACACCTCGCGCCCGGGCATCATCATCGGACGCAAGGGAGCGGAAGTCGACAAGCTCCGTGACGAGCTCCAGAAGCTGGTCAACGGAGAGGTCTACATCAACATCCAGGAGATCCAGCGTCCGGAGCTCGACGCCCAGCTCGTGGCCGAGAACATCGCCACGCAGCTCGAGCGCCGCATCGCGTTCCGCCGCGCCATGAAGAAGGCGATGGAATCGGCCTTCCGCTTCGGCGCGAAGGGGATCAAGGTCCGCGTGGCCGGCCGCCTGAACGGCGCCGAGATCGCGCGCAGTGAGTGGTATCAGGACGGCCGCCTGCCGCTGCACACGCTGAAGGCGGACATCGACTACGGAGTGGCCACCGCCAATACGACGTACGGCACGATCGGCGTCAAGGTGTGGCTCTACAAGGGCGAAATGGCGAAGACCAAATCGCGCCGCCGTCCGCAGTAGGAACTGCAATTTAGGAGATCGACATCATGATGATGCCGAAGAAGGTCAAGTTCAGAAAACAGCAGCGCGGCCGCCGTCGCGGACTCGCCACGCGGGGACAGAAAGTCTCGTTCGGCGATTTCGGACTGCAGGCGCTCGAGGCGGGCTGGGTGACGGCGCGCCAGATCGAGGCGGGTCGTATCGCCATGACCCGCCACATCAAGCGCGGTGGAAAGATCTGGATCCGGATCTTCCCCGACAAGCCGGTCACCAAGAAGCCGCTCGAAACGCGTATGGGCAAAGGCAAGGGAGCTCCGGAAGAGTGGGTGTGTGTGATCAAGCCGGCGCGCATCCTCTATGAGATGGAAGGCGTTCCCCGCGAGATCGCCGAGGAGGCGCTTCGCCTCGCGGCCCACAAGCTCCCGATCAGGACGCGCTTCGTGACGCGCGAGCAGACGGAGACGGGTCAATGAAGACGAACGAGCTTCGCGACAAATCGATCGACGAGCTGAACACCCGCGAGCGCGAGCTCCGCGAGCAGCTCTTCAAGCTGCGCTTCCAGCGCGCCACCGGGCGGATGGAAAACCCCATGAAGATCCGCGACGTCAGGCGTGAGATCGCGCGCATCAAGACGCTGCTCAATGAGCGCTCGCGCGCGTAACCGGAGAGTGTGATGGCTGAAACCACCAACGAAAAGAAGACCGCCGAGCGGACCAAGATCGGCACCGTGGTCTCGAACAAGATGCAGAAGACCGTCGTGGTCGCGGTCGAGAACCTCGTCAAGCACGGGATGTATCAGAAGTACATCAAGCGCACGAGCAAGTTCCTGGCGCATGCGGACGATCCGCTCAACGTCGGCGACCGCGTCATCATCGAAGAGACGCGCCCGCTCTCGAAGCGGAAACGCTGGAACGTCAAGGAAGTCCTGGAGAAGGCGAGCTAGTCATGATTCAGATGGGAACGATTCTGCAGGTCGCTGACAACACCGGCGCCAAGAAGATCGCCTGCATCAAGATGCTGGGCGGCTCGACCGCCGGCCGCTACGCGCGCCTCGGCGACGTCATCACGGCGTCGGTCAAAGAGGCGTCGCCGGACGGCACCGTGAAGAAGGGGGCGGTCGTCAAGGCCGTCATCGTCCGCACGGTGAAGGAGAGCCGCCGTCGTGACGGCTCCTACATCAAGTTCGACGACAACGCGGCCGTTCTGATCAACGATGCGCGGGAGCCGGTCGGGACGCGCGTCTTCGGCCCGGTTGCCCGCGAGCTGCGCGAGCGGAAGTTCATGAAGATCATCTCGCTCGCGCCGGAAGTCATCTGAGGTAGATCCAATGGGAATGTACGGAAGAACGTCGCATACGCATAAAGACGAGGCGCGGCCGAACAAGTCGCACGTGAAGAAGGGCGACACCGTCGTCGTCCTCACGGGCAAGGACCGCGGAAAACAGGGGAAGGTGTTGCGCGTCAGCGCCACGAAGGGAACCGCCATCGTGGAGCGCGTCAACTTCTTCAAGAAGCACACGAAACCGAACCCGCAGAAGAACATCCAGGGCGGCATCCTCGAGCGCGAGTCGCCGATCCAGATCAGCAAGCTGCAGGTCATCTGCCCCAGCTGCAGCGAGCCGGCCCGCATCGGCATGCATCGGACCGCCGAGGGCTCGAGCCGCTACTGCAAGAAGTGCAACACGGAGATCGCGTAATGGCTGCAAGGCTCAAAGAGACGTACGCCAAGGAAGTCCGGAAGAAGCTCGCCGACGAGTTCAAGATCAAGAACCCGATGGCGCTTCCGAAGATCGAGAAGGTCGTCATCAACATGGGCGTCGGCGAGGCGATTCAGAACGCCAAGCTCCTCGACACCGCGTCGGAAGAGCTGTCGACGATCAGCGGCCAGAAGCCGGTCATCACCCGCGCCAAGAAGTCCATCGCGTCGTTCAAGCTGCGCGAGGGACAGGCCATCGGCACGATGGTGACGTTGCGCGGCGAAAAGATGTACGAGTTTCTCGATCGCCTGATCAACATCGCGCTGCCGCGCGTCCGCGACTTCCGCGGCGTGCCGACGAAGTCGTTCGACGGCCGCGGCAACTACACACTCGGTATCCGTGATCACGTGATCTTCCCCGAGATCGACCCGGGCAAGGTCGACAAGAGCAAGGGGATGAACATCACCATCGTGACCACGGCACCCAACGATGAACAGGCTCGCTTCCTTCTTCGCGAGCTCGGAATGCCGTTCGGCAAGTAAGCGAGAGGAAAGACTCAATGGCCAAGACGTCAATGATTGTCAAAGCGGCGCGGAAGCCGAAGTACTCATCGCGCAAAGTCAACCGCTGCAAAGTGTGCGGCCGTCCGCGCGGCTATCTGCGCAAATTTCAGCTTTGCCGAATCTGCTTCCGGCAGCTGTCGCTCGGCGGATACATCCCGGGCGTGACGAAGGCAAGCTGGTAAGACCGGCAGAAAGACACCAGGAGCATTCGAATGTCTATGACCGATCCCATCGCGGACATGCTTACGAGAATCCGCAACGGCATCACGTCGCGCCACGACCGCATCGAGCTTCCCTCCTCGAAGCTCAAAGTCGAGGTCGCGCGCATCCTCAAGAACGAGGGTTTCATCACCAACTACAAGGTGGTCGAGGAAGGTCCGCAGCCGACGCTGCGCGTCTACCTCCGCTACTCCAATGACGGCGAGCCGGTGATTCACGGCATCGAGCGCGTTTCGCGCCCGGGCCGCCGCGTCTACCGCGCCAAGGACGAGATTCCCCGCGTCCTCGGCGGACTCGGTCTCGCCATCGTCTCCACGTCGCAGGGCGTCCTCTCCGGCTCCGATGCCGCCAAGAAGGGCGTCGGCGGCGAAGTGCTCTGTCAGGTCTGGTAAGGAGCGTTTCATGTCGCGCATTGGAAGAAAGCCGATCTCGCTGCCGAAAGGCGTCGAAGTGAAGCAGGAAGGCAACGCCGTCACGGTCAAGGGACCGAAGGGGACGCTTTCCACCCCGCTCGTTCCCGGCATCGGCGTCTCCGTCGAGAACAACGTCGTGCAGTTCACCCGGAGCGACGAAGAGAACAGGACCCGCGCATTCCACGGCCTCATGCGCGCCCTCGTGGCGAACAACATCCGCGGCGTGAGCGAGGGCTTCAAGAAAGAGCTCGACATCATCGGCGTCGGTTACCGCGCCGAGGTGAAGGGACGCGAGGTCGTGTTCCAGCTCGGATACTCGCACCCGGTGAAGTTCCCGATCCCGCAGGGGATTGAGATCGCCATCGACGCCAAGACCGGTCACGTCACCGTCACCGGCAACGACAAACAGCTCGTCGGACAGACCGCGGCCGAGATTCGTTCCCTCCGCGAGCCCGATCCGTACAAGGGCAAGGGCATCAAGTACACGGACGAAGTGATTCGCCGCAAGGCCGGTAAGGCAGCAGGGAAATAGTCATGGATCGCGCAAAAGAGAGAGTGGCATCGAGAGGGCGGATTCGGGAACGTATCCGCGGGAAGGTCACCGGCACGGAGCAGCGTCCGCGCATGGCGATCTTCAAGAGTCAGAAGTACATCTACGTCCAGGTCATCGACGACGCGGCCGGCAAGACGCTGGTCTCCGCTTCGTCGAAAGATGCGGACTCGGGCGCCAAGGGTGCCAATGCGGCGGCTGCGAAAGCGGTCGGCGCGTTGATCGCCAAGCGCGCGAAGGACAAGGGCATCACGCGCGTGGTCTTCGACCGCGGCGGATACCTCTATCACGGCAACATCAAAGCGCTCGCTGACGCGGCGCGCGAAAACGGTTTGGAATTCTAGGAGGCACGGATTGCAGCGTCCAATGAATCGCCCGGGACAGGGCTCGCCGCGTGGTGATCGCCGCGATCGCGACGACAGAAGCGAAAGCGGGATGATCGACAAGGTCGTCCACATCAACCGTGTCACCAAGGTCGTCAAAGGTGGCAAGAACTTCAGCTTCAGTGCCCTGGTCGTCGTCGGTGACGGCGCCGGACGCGTCGGCTTCGGTTCCGGAAAGGCCAAGGAAGTTCCGGCCGCCATCAAAAAGGGCATCGAGATCGCGAAGAAGAACATGGTGAAGATCGCCATGAAGGGGACGACCATCCCCCACGCCACCGTCGGCCGCTACGGCGCCGGGAAGGTTCTTCTCAAGCCAGCCTCGGACGGTACCGGCGTCATCGCCGGCGGTCCGGTGCGCGCGATCCTCGAGTCGGCCGGGATCCAGAACATCCTGACCAAGTCGCTCGGCACCGCCAATCCGCACAACGTCGTCAAGGCGACGTTCGAAGCGCTCAAGCAGCTTCATAACGAGGAGCAGTACAAGGCCCTTCGTCATGTCGAAGAGAGCGCGGAGGCCGAGGGATGAGCGCGGCCAAGGCGAAGAAGAGCGACGTCAAGACCATTCTCATCCGCCAGGTCCGCAGCGGCATCGGCTGCCCGGTCGAGATGCGCGAGACGCTCAAGGCTCTCGGCCTCGGCAAGATGCATCGCGTCGCGGAACGGAAGGACACCAAGGAAGTTCGCGGCATGATCGCGAAGATTCCGCACCTCGTCGAAGTGGTGGAGTAAACCAATGGAACTGAGCAAACTCAAACCGAAAAAAGGCGCGCGTCATGCGAAGAAGCGCGTCGGCCGCGGACCGGGATCCGGCCACGGCAAGACCGCGGGACGCGGCGAGAAGGGGCAGAAGTCACGCTCCGGCTTCTCGCGCATGACCGGCTTCGAAGGCGGCCAGATGCCGCTGCATCGCCGGTTGCCGAAGCGCGGATTCACCAACATCTTCAAGAAAGAGCACGCCGTCGTGAACGTCTCGGACCTCGAGCGTTTCGACAACGGCGTGACCGTCGATGAAGGCGCCCTCCGCAAGGCGGGCCTCGTCAAGGGACAGACGCCGCACGGCATCAAGGTCCTCGGCGACGGCAAGCTCTCCAAGAAACTGACGGTCCAGGCGGCGAAGTTCTCCGCCAGCGCGCGCAAACAGATCGAAGCGGCAGGCGGTACCTGCCAGGAGATCGTGTAACTTGAACTTCCTCGAGACGTTTCGCAATATCTTCGCGATTCCTGATCTGCGCAAGCGGCTCGTCTACACGTTTGCGCTTCTCGCCGTCTACCGGCTTGGATCGCACATCCCGACCCCCGGCGTCGATCCGACCGCGCTGAGCGAGTTCTTCAAGTCGCTGCAGGGCGGAGTCTTCGGGTTCCTCGACCTCTTCTCGGGCGGCGCGCTCCGGCGTCTGTCGGTGTTCGCCCTCGGCATCATGCCGTACATCTCCGCCTCGATCATTCTTCAGCTCCTCACGGTCGTCTGGCCGTACCTCGAGAAGCTGTCGAAGGAAGGCGAGATGGGGCGCCGCAAGATCAACCAGTACACCCGCTACGGGACGGTCGCTCTGTCGATCATTCAGTCCCTCGGCGTCGCGTTCTGGCTGAAGGCGCAGACCGCTCCGGGCGGCGCGCCGCTCGTTCCGGCGTACGTTCAGGACTCCCTCTGGGGCATCGGCTTCCCGCTGATGACCGTTCTCACGCTCACTACCGGCACCGCATTCATCATGTGGCTCGGCGAGCAGATCTCCGAGCGCGGCATCGGCAACGGCATCTCGTTGATCATCTTCGCCGGAATCGTCGTCGGCCTCCCGAACGCCGCGTTCGGCCTCGTCGACGACATCCGCAACGGCACGCGCAACCTGTTCGGCATCCTCTTCCTGATCGTCTTCATGATCGCGGTCGTGGCGTTCTGCGTCTTCATGGAGCGCGCGCAGCGGCGCATCCCCGTGCAGTACGCGAAGCGCGTCGTCGGCCGGAAGGTCTACGGCGGCGCCAACACCTACCTCCCGCTCCGCGTCAACACTGCGGGCGTCATCCCGGTCATCTTCGCGTCGTCGATCCTCGTCATCCCGCAGACGATCGCCGGCATGTTCAAGCAGGTTCCGTGGATCTCGGCGATCGGCAATCAGATCCGCGTCGGCGAGCCGCTCTACTACCTGCTGCAGGTCATCGGAATCATCTTCTTCGGCTACTTCTACACGTCGATCGTCTTCAATCCGGTCGACACGGCCGACAACATGCGCAAATACGGCGGCTTCATCCCCGGCATCCGCCCGGGCAAGAAGACGTCCGACTACATCGACCGCGTCCTGACGCGCATCACTTTCGTCGGCTCGGTCTACCTCGCGGCGGTCTGCATCCTCCCCGAGTTCCTGATCGCCGGCGTGCACGTCGCCCAACTGCCGTTCGGCGTCGGCGCCGCGCTCGACCGCGCGCTGCCGCTGTGGATGACGGAAGGCATGGGCTACAACTTCTACTTCGGTGGAACGTCGCTGCTCATTGTCGTCGGTGTCGCGATGGACACGATCCAGCAGATCGAGTCGCAGCTCGTGATGCGTCACTACGACGGATTCATGAAGCGCGGCCGTATCCGAGGACGGCGCGCGTAAATGAAAGTCATCCTGATCGGACCGCCGGGAAGCGGGAAAGGGACCCAGGCGAAGCGGCTTGCCGCGAAGCTTGGCGTTCCCCACATCTCGACTGGTGACATGCTGCGCGAGGCGGTTGCCGACGGCACCGAGCTCGGCCTGAAAGCAGCTCCGATCATGAAGAGCGGCGGTCTGGTCTCCGACGACCTGATCCTTGGGATCGTCCAGGACCGCTTCGGGAAGCCCGACATGGAGAAGGGCTTCATCCTCGACGGCTTCCCGCGGACGCTCGTACAGGCCGAGGGACTCGACAAAATCGTCGGGAATGGCGGCGAAAGGCTTCGGGTTACTGAGCTTCTGGTCCCCGATGACGCCATCGTTCGCCGGATTACCCTCCGCCGGACGTGCCCGTCCTGCGGGGCCATCTACCATCTCGAAAACAACCCCCCTGCAACGGACAGTGTGTGTGACCGCTGCGGGGCCGAGGTCATTGCTCGCGCCGATGACACGGAAGAGGCAGTTCGCAAGCGGCTGGACGCGTTCCACAGGGACACGGTTCCAGTCACGGACTACTACAAGTCCAAGAGTGTTCTGCGCGAGGTCGATGGGATTGGTCCCATCGATGAGGTCTTTGAACGGATCGAACAATCCCTGTCGTAGGTCGAGATCAGAACGTGCTTGATCGAATGAAGGGTCCGGTACTCAAAACGCGCGACGAGCTCGCGATCATGGATCGGGCGAATCGCATCGTCCTCGAGCTTCTCGAGATGATGCGGGAGATGGTAAAGCCCGGCGCCACGACCGCGCAGATCAACGCGATGGCGGAAGAGGAGCTGGCGAAGCGCGGCGCGAAGTCGCCCTTCAAAGGCTACGCCCCCATGGGGCTTCCGCCGTACCCCGCGGTCGTCTGCGCTTCGGTGAATGACGTGATCGTTCACGGCATCCCGAGCCGCAACAAGCTCCACGAGGGCGACATCATCGGACTCGATTTCGGCTCGATCCTCGACGGCTTCGTCGGCGACGGTGCCATCACCGTCGGCGTCGGGAACGTCACTCCCCGGGCTGCGGAACTGATGCAGACCACGAAGGAGTGCCTCGATCTCGCGATCGAGGAGATGCGTCCCGGACGGCACATCGGCGACATCGGCGCGGCAGTGCAGGAGCACGCCGAATCGAGAGGCTTCCACGTGATCCGGAACTTCGTCGGACACGGAATCGGCCGCCGGATGCACGAGGAGCCGCAGGTTTACAACTACGGCCGCCGCGGCCGCGGTCTCGAACTGCGAGAGGGAATGGTACTGGCGATCGAGCCGATGCTTTGCGAGGTCGGCCCGAAGCTGAAGTCGCGCATCGACCGCGGCGGACGGGACGGCGTCATTCAGGACGTCAAGACCGACGCCGACGGATGGACGGCGCGCACGCTCGACGGAATGCTCGCCGCGCATTTCGAGCATTCCGTCGCCATCACCAGTAACGGTCCGTGGGTGTTAGGGAAGTAAACGGAGGAACATGTCGGAAAAAGAAGATGCCATCGAAGTCACGGGGACGGTCCTGGAAACGCTGCCGAATGCGATGTTCCAGGTCGAGCTCGAGAACAAGCACAAGGTCCTCGCGCACATCTCCGGCAAGATGAGAAAGCACTTCATCCGCATTCTCCCCGGCGACAAAGTCCTTGTAGAGCTCTCGCCGTACGACTTGACGCGAGGGCGGATCACCTACCGGTATAAGTGAGCTGAATCATGAAAGTTCGTTCATCAGTCAAAAAGATCTGTACGAAGTGCAAAGTGGTGCGCCGCCAGGGCGTGATTCGCATCATCTGCGAGAACCCCAAACACAAGCAGCGGCAGGGATAGGAAGAGAACAATGGCTCGTATCGCAGGCGTAGATCTCCCGCTGAACAAGAGAGTCGAGATCGGTCTCACCTACATCTTCGGCATTGGCCGCTCCCGCTCGAACGACATCCTCGAGAAGGCGCAGGTCAACCGCGACGTCCGCGTCAAGGACCTGTCCGAGGACGACGTTCGCAAGATCCGTCAGGTCATCACGGACGAGGGAAAAGTAGAGGGCGATCTCCGCAAGGACGTCGGCCTCGACATCAAGCGGCTGATGGAGATCAACTGCTATCGCGGCATGCGGCACCGCCGCGGCCTCCCGGTCCGCGGCCAGCGGACCCACACGAACGCGCGCACCCGCAAAGGTCCGCGTAAGGGCGCGGTTGCCGGTAAGAAGAAGGCGACGAAGAAGTAAGGACGAGGAAGATCAATGGCTACAGCAGCAGCACCTAGAAAAGGCGGAGCCGCAGCGGCTCGCCGTCAGTCCGGCAAGCGCAAGGAGCGGAAGAACATCCCGCACGGCGTTGCCTCCATTGCGGCGACGTTCAACAACACCATCGTCTCGATCTGCGATCCGATGGGCAACATCCTCGCGTGGTCCAGCGCCGGCCGTATCGGCTTCAAGGGCTCGCGCAAGGGAACGCCGTTCGCGGCGCAGGTGGCCGCTCAGAACGCGGCGCAGCTGGCGCAGGAGCACGGCGTCCGCAGCGTCGACGTCAAAGTGAAAGGTCCCGGCGCGGGTCGCGAATCGGCCATCCGCGCTCTGGCGGCGTCCGGCCTCGACATCAAGTCGATCAAGGACGTCACGCCGATTCCTCATAACGGTTGCCGTCCGCCGAAACGGCGCCGCGTCTGACGCGCGGTAGCGTCACGGTTTTCTCTGTCGCAGGTCGCGCAAAACGCGGCGTGCGACTTCGTGTCATTGCTAAGAACATTGCTGAGAACATGCTGAGATTTGTCGGTGCGCGTCGCACCGATCGCAGTAAAGGGACGGCGAGCAGCTGCCGTCGTCCACGCAACGCTCCATGGTGGAGCGGGTGCGAACTACAGGAGGCATAGTGGCTCGTTACACCGACCCCGTCTGCCGGCTCTGCCGTCGCGAGGGAATGAAGCTCTTTCTCAAGGGCGACCGCTGTTTCAAGGACAAGTGCGCCATTGAGCGCCGCAACTACGCGCCCGGCCAGCATGGCCGCCGCCGTTCCAAGGTTCTCGGCTACGGCATTCAGCTTCGCGAGAAGCAGAAGGTCAAGCGCATCTACGGCCTGCTCGAACGGCAGTTCCGTACCTACTTCGCGCGCGCCGAGAAGAAGACCGGCATCACCGGTGAGAACCTGCTCCGCCAGTTCGAGCTCCGGCTCGACAACGTCGTCTACTCCCTCGGGTTCGCGGCGTCGCGTGCGCAGGCTCGCCAGCTCGTCCGCCACGGACACATCGAGGTCAACGGAAAGAAAATCAACATCCCCTCGTACCAGGTGCGCAAGGGCGATGCGATTCAGGTTCGCGAAAAGAGCCGCAAGAACGACCAGATCCGCCAGGCCGTCGAGACGGCCAGCGGTCGCGGGATCCCCGCGTGGCTGCAGCTCAATCCCGACCAGTTCCTCGGAACGGTCGTCGATGTTCCGAAGCGCGAAGACATCCGTCTCCCGATCCAGGAACAGCTCATCGTCGAACTCTACTCGAAGTAACAAGACTGGCCGGCCATGCGCCGGCTGACGCAGGAGGCCGCTGATATGTTGTGGTCCGATTTCCAGAAACCGAAGAAGCTCGATTACGACGCCGAATCACTCACCCCGAACTACGGTCGCTTTGTCGCCCAGCCGTTCGAGCGCGGGTTCGGCACGACGATCGGCAATGCGCTCCGCCGGGTTCTGCTCTCCTCCATCGAGGGAGCGGCAATCAGTGCGATTCGCGTGGAAGGCGTTCTCCACGAGTTCTCTTCACTCCAGGGTGTGGTCGAGGACATGACCGACGTCGTCCTCAACCTCAAACAGGTTCCCTTCAAGCTCCACGGGGAAGGTCCGAAGACGCTGTACCTCGAGAAGAAAGGCCCCGGTGTCGTCACCGCCGCCGACTTCGAAGAGGACGCGGACATCGAGATCCTCGACCCGACCGCTCACATCGCGACGCTTTCGAAGGAAGGCTCGCTCAAGCTCGAGGCGCGTCTGAAGCGCGGCCGCGGCTACCAGGTCGCCGACCGCAACGCCGACGCCGACCTCCCGCTCGGCTACATTCCGATCGACTCGATCCACTCCCCGGTGCGCCGCGTGAACTATCACGTCGAGGGTGCGCGCGTCGGCCAGACCACCGACTACGACAAGCTCGTGCTCGAAGTCTGGACCAACGGCGCGGTCTCGCCGCAGGAGGCCATCAGCCTCGCGGCTGAGCTTCTCGGCGATCACCTCCGCATCTTCAGCGCGTTCGAGACCCGCGGCGAACAGATCGAAGAGACCGCCGCTCCCGAAGTCGATCCGCGTATGGCCGAGATGCTGGCCAAGCCGATCGAGGAGCTCGACCTCTCCGTCCGCTCCGCGAACTGCCTCAAGAACGCCAACATCCGCACCCTCGGCGACCTCGTCCAGCGAACCGAGCGCGAGATGCTTTCGACCAAGAACTTCGGCCGCAAGTCTCTCGACGAGATCAAGGACGTTCTCGCCTCGCTCGGCCTCTCCTTCGGCATGTCCCGCGGGTCGGCCAGCCGCGCGAGCAGCGCGTCGATGAACGACTAGTCGTTCAGGAAGGTAAAGCGTAATGAGACACGGAATGACCAACCGCAAGCTGGGACGCACGTCGAGCCATCGCCTCGCGATGTTCCGCAACCAGCTCGCGTCGCTCATCGACAAGGAGCGCATCGTCACCACCTTGCCGAAGGCGAAGGAGCTGCGCCCGCAGATCGAGCGCCTCATCACCCTCGGCAGGAACGACTCCGTGCACGCACGCCGCGTCGCCGGAGTGCAGATCCAGGACGACACCCTCGTCGCGAAGCTGTTCGACAAGATCGGCCCGCGCTTCAACGACCGTCCGGGCGGATACACCCGCATCATCAAGCTCGGACCTCGCCGCGGCGACGCCTCCGAGATGGCGATCCTCGAGTTCGTCGACTTCGAGCTGGCGAAGGAAGAGAAGTCCGCTCCCGCCAAGGAGAAGGCCGCCAAGAAGAAGGCCGCAGCTGCTGAAGAAGCCGAAGGCGCCGAGGAAACTCCGGCAGCCGAAGGCGAAGAGAAGCCGAAGAAGAAGCCGGCCAAGAAAGCCGCTCCCAAGAAGGAAGCCGCCAAGCCGCACGCCAAACCCTCCGCCGCCCCGAAGAAAAAAGCCGCACCCAAGACCAAAAAAGGCCAGTAATTTGTAGGGGCCGGCTCTCAGCCGGCCCCTCACAACTAACCCGAGGGGGCCCAATGCGACGATCCGTCATCGCTGTAGTGGTCCTTGCTACCCTGCTGGCGGGCGCGCGATGCGTCTCCTCCCGGGTTGCTCGACTCGAGGTGCATGTCATCGATGCACGGTGCCGCCTTGCCATGCCGGGTGTGACCGTCACGCTGGAGAGGCCCGGTGGTCTCCGCCTTACGCAGGTGTCCGACACCAGAGGGCACGCAAACTTCAAGGTCGACGCCGGAGGATCGCCATCTCGGAGGCGTCGCCGTTGGACACTCGCCGGCAGCCTCCAGGGGACACACGTGGAGACGAAGAGCATCGTCCTCCATGTCGGTGACGACGAGACGGTCGACCTCGAGGTCGCAGTTTTCCCACCGGGAGCGACCCTCGTTCCCGACAAGTGCTGAAGAGAGTGCTCTGATACAGTTGCACCCGTCACGTGACGCCTCGCGAAACTCCTGTTCGAGTGCCCTTCGCCCCGCGATAGCGGGGAGAAGGTGCCGAAGGCGGATGAGGGGCCGTGACGCCGCGTAAAAGCGGCCCAGTAACCCACAAAACATGAACTACCTCGCCCTCCTCGCATCCTCCGTCTTCGCCCTCCTGCGCAACAAAATGCGCAGCGTCCTGACGATCCTCGGGATCACGATCGGCATCGCGGCGGTGATCTGCGTCGTGGCGATCGGCAAGGCGGGTCAGGCGCGCGTC
>DASYSN010000262.1:0-3703 GCA_036003305.1 Thermoanaerobaculia bacterium | reverse complement strand
TCGTGCCGCTGCTGTACGCGATCGTGAACGCGAAGAGCCGTCGCCAGGCGTTCCTCTTCGGCTGGATCTCGCAGACGATCGCATGGCTGATGATGGTGCCGTGGGTCGTGCGCGTGATGTCGCACTACGGCGGGTTGCCGTACCTCACCGGCGTCGCGATCTTCGTCGCGATGTCGCTCTACCTGGGCCTCTACGGCGCCGTCTTCGCGCTCGTGGTGTACTCGCTGAAGCTGCGCGAGCGCTTCCTGCCGTGGCTTCTTGTCCCGCTTGCGTGGGCGGCGATCGAGCTTGCGCGCACGTATCTGCTCACCGGCTTTCCGTGGAATCTCCTCGGCGCCGCGATCGTCGACTACACGCCGCTGATCCAGATCAACCGCTTCGCCGGTCCGTACTTCCTCGGGCTCCTCGTGCTGCTGCCGGCGGTGACGATCACTTGGCTGATTACGCAACGGCCGCATCCGATGCTGCGGATGATGGTCGGGAGCGCCGTCGCGATCGTGATGTTCGTCTGGTGGGCGACCGGGTACGTCCGCGAGAAGGTGGCGACGATGGACACGCGCGACCAGGTCAATACCGCGGCGCTGCTGCAGCCGAACATCTCGCAGGAGATGCGCTGGAACGACGCGAACGTCATCGCCATCTTTCAGCGGATGATGTCGATGAGCGACGTCGCCTCGCGCGCCGGCGCGGACGTCATCATCTGGCCGGAGTCGACGGTGCCGCTCTCGTACGCGGTGACCGACTTCTACCGCGACGCCATCGAGGCGTTCTCCGCCCAGCACAAAGCGGACATCATCCTCGGCTCGGTCGCGGAAGATCCGTCGCAGCCGAACAAGCTCTGGAACGCGGCGTTCCTCGTCAGCGGCGGAAAGACGATCGGCCACTACGACAAGATCCGGCTCGTGCCGTTCGGCGAATACGTCCCGCTCCGCAAGATGCTCTTTTTCGCGAAGAAGCTCGTGCACGCGGTGGGGGAGTTCGAGTTCGGCACGAACGACAACCCGCTGCGCGGGAAGCACGCGTACGGCCCGGCGATCTGCTATGAGGTCGTCTATCCGCAGATCACGCGCACGCAGGTCCTCCACGGCGCCGACGTGCTGGTGACGATCACGAACGACGCCTGGTACGACGGGACCTCAGCGCCCCGCCAGCATCTCAACCAGGCGCGCCTCCGCGCCGTCGAAGACGACCGCTGGCTCCTCCGCGCCGCCACCACCGGCATCTCCGCGTGGGTCGATCCGACCGGGACCGTGATGCATGAGATTCCGATGGGGCATGAGGGGATCCTGCTGGCGAAGTTTGCGGTGAAGAAGACGGTGACGCCGTACGTGAGGTTTGGGGATTGGTTTGCGTATCTCAGCGTTGTGGTTGTTATGATCGGATTGATCGCACGACGAAAGGCTAAATGAGAGACGACACTCCCGCCCGCATCGATGACCTCCGCACCCGACTGAGCTCCGTCCGGAGCTATCTTTGACGTAGCCTCCGCCAGCAAGTCGCTCGAGGAGATCGAGCGCGAGATGTCCGCTCCCGGCTTCTGGGACGATCAGGAAAAAGCGCAGAACGTCGGCCGCAAACGCGCGCGCGTCGAGAAGCGCATCTCTTCCGGCGAGTCGATCGACTCGAAGTGGGAAGAGATCGAGGTCCTGCTCGAGCTGAAGAAGGAAGGCGAGAGCGTCGACGCCGACATCGAGACGCTCGTCGGCCAGCTCGAAGCTGACGTATACGCCGTCGAGCTGACGATGAAGCTCTCGAGCGAGCACGACGACGCTGACGCGATCGTCGCCATCCACCCCGGCGCCGGCGGCACCGAGTCGCAGGACTGGGCCGAGATGCTGCTCCGCATGTACCTCCGCTACTGCGAGCGCAGGGGCTGGTCGACCGAGATGGTCGACTACACCTCCGGCGACGAAGCGGGGATCAAGAGCGCCTCGTTCATGGTCCGCGGCGACTTCGCGTACGGCTACCTGAAGGCGGAGCGCGGCGTCCATCGCCTCGTCCGCATCTCGCCGTACGACGCCGCGAAGCGACGGCACACGTCGTTCGCGAGCGTCTACGTCTTCCCCGACATCGACGAAGAGATCCAGGTCGACATCAACGACAAAGACCTCCGCGTCGACACGTACCGCTCTTCCGGCGCCGGTGGCCAGCACGTCAACGTCACCGACTCCGCGATCCGGATCACGCACCTCCCGTCCGGCATCGTGGTCACCTGCCAGAACGAGCGCAGTCAGCACAAGAACCGCGCCACCGCGATGAAGCTCCTCCGCGCCCGTCTCTATCAGCTCGAGATGGAGAAGAGGAAGGAGGAGCAGACGAAGATCGAAGGCGAGAAGAAGGAGATCGGATTCGGCAGCCAGATTCGCTCGTATGTGCTGCAGCCGTATCAGATGGTGAAGGACCTCCGCACGGGCCACGAAGTCGGCGACGTCCAGCGCATCCTCGACGGCGACCTCGACGAGTTC
This sequence comes from Thermoanaerobaculia bacterium, assembly GCA_036003305.1. Taxonomy (GTDB): domain Bacteria; phylum Acidobacteriota; class Thermoanaerobaculia; order Gp7-AA8; family Gp7-AA8; genus DASXHZ01. Next base: position 1,238 of record DASYSN010000262.1, on the reverse strand, counting down.
GTGGAGGCGTATCTGACGCAGCAGGCGCGCAAGAAGGCGGATTGATAGTGCTTAGTGGCTTAGTGCTTAGTGATTAGTGATGAGAGTCGCTTATTACTCGCCTATGCCGCCTGAACGGACCGGCATCGCGCATTACTCGGCGATGCTGCTGCCGGAGCTGAGCAACAGACTCGACATCGAGGTGGTCCCTACTAAGCACCAAGCACTAACCACTAAGCACCGTGTTTACCAGCTCGGCAACAACCCTCACCACGAATGGATCTACCTCGAAGCGCTGAAGACCCCCGGCGTGATCGTGCTGCACGACGTCGTGCTGCATCACCTCATCGTCGAGATGACGCTCGCGCGCGGCGACGCTGACGCGTACGCGGCGGCGCTGCGGGCGAGTCATGGCGAAGTGGGCGAGGCGTGGGCGCGTGGGCGGGCGGCGGGGCTGCACAGCGAGATGGGCAACTTCCTGCTGCCGGCGTCGATCGAGGTCGCGAACCGGTCGCGCGCCGTCATTGTGCACAACCGGTGGGCGGCCGATCTGCTGTGGTCGTTCGGCGTCGCGACGCCGATTCACGTCGTGCCGCATCCGTCGCGCGGACCGCATCCGCAGCCCTCGCCGTCGCGCAAGGTTGCCGGCGTCTTCGGCTTCCTCACCTCCGCGAAGCGCGGCGAGGTCATTCTCGAGGCGATGACGAAGGCAAGCGACGTGGAATTGCTCGTCGTCGGAGAGGCGGCGCCGAATATCGACGCCTCGAAGTTCCGGACGACCGGCTACGTGCCGGACGAAGAGTTCGACGCCTACTTCGCGCGCGTCGACCGTATCGTGAACCTCCGCTACCCGACCGCCGGCGAGACCTCCGGCACGCTCATTCGCGCGTTCGAGGCGGGCAAGCCGGTCGCCGTGAGCGATTACGCGCAGTTCGCCGAGTATCCCGACGAATGCGTCGTGAAGATCCCATTCGGCGACGGCGAGGTCGAAGCGCTCGCCGAGTTCCTGATGCGCGACTTCGATCGCGAACGCATCGCGAAAGCGCAGCATGAATGGCTCCACGCCAATGCTCGCCTCGATCAAACCGCGGACGGGTATGTTGGCGCGCTCAGCGAGGTGGCACGCCCCTCACCCGCCGCTTCGCGGCACCCTCTCCCCGAGGGAGAGGGAGTAACAAGAAGCGCGCCGGGGGAGGGGCGTGCCATCGCCCGAACCGTGCCTCTCTTCCCCGAGTTTTCCGTCGCGCGCGATGGCAACC
>DASYSN010000261.1:0-4075 GCA_036003305.1 Thermoanaerobaculia bacterium | reverse complement strand
CGTTCGGCCGCGAGGTCGTGCAGACGATGAACGACCTCGGCATGATCGTCGACATCTCGCACGTCAGCGACCGCGCGTTCGACCACGTCATCGAGACGACGCGCGTGCCGGTCGTCGCGACGCACTCATCGTGCCGCGCGCTCTGCAACCATCCGCGCAACATGACCGACGCCATGCTGCGCGACCTCGCCAAGAACGGCGGGGTCTGCATGATCAACTTCTTCGCCGCGTTCATCAGCGACGACGTCGCGCAGGTGATCATGAAGGCGCAGAAGCGGCCGAAGAAGGTCGGCAGCGGTACCGGCGGCACCGAGGAGATGCCGGACGACCGGACCGACTGGGATGAGTACCTCCAGTGGTTCCGCTCCCTTGGCTCGCCGCACGCGACGATCGACCAGGTCGTCGACCATATCGTGCACGCGGCGACCGTGGCCGGCGTCGATCACGTCGGCATCGGGAGCGACTTCGACGGCGTCCCCGCCCTGCCGCAGGGACTCGACACCGCCGCCGCCCTTCCCCGCGTCACCGACCGGATGCTCGAGCGCGGAATCAGTGAGACCGACATCGAGAAAATCCTCGGCGGGAACTTCCTTCGGGTATTCGAAGCAATCGAGAACGGCGCGCTGTCATCCTGAGGTGGCGGAGCGGCGGAGCCGCGTAGCGCACCGAAGGAGCCGGTGCTGAAACGAGTCGCGCGTTCCAGCACCGGATCCTTCGCTGTCCTTCGCTTCGCGCTACGGCAGCTCAGGATGACAGACGGGTAAGAGATAATCGCGCTCCATGAAACGAGCGCTGGTTCTGCTCTCAGCCTGTCTTTCGCTTTCCGTACACGCCGCCAGCATGCAGTGGCGCGGCATCGGCCCGTTCCGCGGCGGACGCACCGTCGCCGCGACCGGCGTTCCGCAACAGCCGAACGTCTTCTACATCGGCGTGAACAACGGCGGCGTCTGGAAGACGAACGACTACGGCCGCATCTGGACGCCGATCTTCGACGGCCAGCCGACCGGCTCGATCGGCGCCATCGCCGTCGCCCCGTCCGATCCGAACGTCGTCTACGTCGGGAGCGGTGAAGGGCTGCAACGCCCCGACCTGTCGACGGGCGACGGCATCTACAAGTCGACCGACGCCGGCAAGACGTGGACGCACCTCGGGCTGCGCGACGGCCAGCAGATTCCGATGATCGCGGTCGATCCGCACGATCCGAACCGGCTCTTCGTCGCGGTCCTCGGCCACCCCTACGGCGCGAACGAGGAACGCGGCATCTTCCGCTCGACCGACGGCGGCAAGACCTTCGACAAGGTCCTCTACAAGAACGAGAACGTCGGCGGCGTCGACGTGATCCTCGATCCCTCGAACGCGCAAACGGTCTACGCCGTCCTGTGGGAGCAGCGGCAGGGGCCGTGGGAGAACGGCGTCTTCCGCGGAAACGGGAGCGGCTTCTTCAAATCGACCGACGGCGGCACGACGTGGAAACAGATCACGAACGGTCTGCCGGCCGGCGATGACGGCCTCTCGCGCATCGGCCTCGGCACCTCTCCGGCGGACGCGAAACGGCTCTACGCGGTCGTCAACTCGTCGAAGAAGGCGGGCGTCTACCGCTCCGACGACGAAGGCGAGAGCTGGAAGCTGATGAACGGCGACTCGCGCCTCGTCGGCTACGGCGGCGACATGAACGAGATCCGCACCGATCCGAAGAACGCCGACGTCGTCTACATCGCGGCGGTGGCGTCGTGGAAGTCGATCGACGGCGGGAAGACGTGGCACATGTTCCGCGGCGCGCCGGGCGGCGACGACTACCACCGCTTCTGGGTCAATCCCGACAACCCGAACATCATCCTGCTCGCCAGCGATCAGGGAGCGGTGATCACGGTGAACGGCGGCGAGAGCTGGAGCTCCTGGTACAACCAGCCGACCGCCCAGTTCTACCACGTCAGCACCGACAACGCGTTCCCATACCGCGTCTGCGGCGGACAGCAGGAGAGCGGCTCGGCGTGCGTGCAGAGCCGCGGAGATGACGGGCAGATCACCTTCCGCGAATGGCACCCGGTCGGGGCGGAGGAGTACGGCTACGTCGTCGCCGACCCGCTGAATCCCGACATCGTCTTCGGCGGAAAGGTGTCGCGTTACGACCGGCGCATCGATCAGGTGAACGAGGTCGGCCCGATGCCGCTGCGCGGCAAGAGCTACCGGACGCTGCGGACGATGCCGCTCGTCTTCTCCCCCACCGACCCGCACGTCCTCTACTTCGCGTCGAACACCGTCTGGAAGACGTCGAACGGCGGGCAGTCGTGGACGGAGATCAGCCCCGACCTGACGCGCGCGACGTGGAACGTGCCGGCGAACGTCGGCATCTACGCCAACTCCTCCGCCGCGAAGCCGACGCAGCGCGGCGTCATCTACGCGCTCGCACCATCGCCGGTTGACGGGAACCGCATCTGGGCGGGCACCGACGACGGACTCATTCACGTCACGACCGACGGCGGCAAGAACTGGAAGAACGTCACGCCAAAAGAGCTCATGCCGTTCGCGAAGGTCTCAATCCTCGAGGCGTCGCACTTCCACGCCGGCGAGGCGTACGCCGCGATCAACACCCTGCGCCTCGACGATCTCCGGCCGCACATCTACCGGACGAAAGACGGTGGCAAGAGCTGGACGCACATCACCAACGGCCTCCCCGACGGCGCACCGGTCAACGTCGTCCGCGAAGATCCGAAGAAGGAAGGGCTCCTCTTCGCCGGCAGCGAGACGCAGGTGTACGTCTCGTTCGACGACGGCGACCACTGGGAATCGCTGCGCCTCAACATGCCCGCCAGCTCGGTGCGCGATCTGGTGATCCATGAGGACGATCTCGTCGCCGGGACGCACGGCCGCGGCGCCTGGATCCTCGACGACATCGAGCCGCTTCGGCAAAGTGGGACGACAACACGATTGATCAAACCGGCGCGCGCATGGCGCTTCCGCTGGAACAAGAACACCGATACGCCGCTGCCGCCCGACGAGCCGGCGGCACCGAATCCTCCCGACGGCGCGATCCTCGACTACTACCTCGCCTCGCCCGCGAGCGCGGTGACGCTCGAAATCCTCGACACGAACGGAAAGGTCATTCGGAAGTACTCGAACACCGATCCGTCGGAGCCGCCGACCGAGACCGATTCCGTTCCCTGGTATTGGATCCGGCCGCCGCAGACGCTCGGCACGAGCGCCGGGCTGCACCGGTTCGTGTGGGACCTCCACTACACGCCGGCACCCGGCGTCGAGGCTTCGTACCCGATCGCCGCGATCGCCTACAACACGGCGCCCGCACCGACGTCGCCGTGGGTGATGCCCGGCACGTACAAAGTCAAACTGACCGTCGACGGTAAAGCGTTCACGCAGCCGTTGACCATCCGCATCGACCCGCGCGTGAAGACGCCGCTCACCGGTCTCGAAGAGCAGTTCAAGCTCTCGAAGCAGATGTACGACGGCGTCGTGAAAGCGAACGCCGCCCTCGAAGAGCTGCACGCGCTCCGCAAGAACCTCTCGAAGGAGCTCGGCGCGAAGGCCGACGAGATCGCGGGCGACACGCGCGGAGGGTTCGAATACAGCTTCCCGCGCCCGATCGGCACCCCGAAGGAGACGCTCAACAGCATCTCGCACTCGATGCTCTCGATCATGCACCTCGCGCAGCAGGCCGACGTCACACCGAGCGAACAACTGAAGACCGCCGCGGCGGACCGGCAGAAAGCGTTGGAGGAAGTTTTGGGACGCTTCGGCGAGCTGAAGAAGCAGATGGCAAAGTGAGACCGTCAGCCGCGGAGCGGCGAAATTCCGTTAGCCCAAGGCGTAAGCCTTGGGAAACAACGCTCGGATTGATCGAGCCGCGGAGCGGCGACATTCGGCACGACGAGATGTCGCCGCTCCGCGGCTCAGATTGAAAACGATCCAGGGTCCCAAGGCTCACGCGTTGGGCTAACTGTTGCGTACCAGCACGTTGTTCTCGGCCAGGCGACTGATCGGTGGATTGTAGTGAAGCGCTGAGTGAGCGCGATGGAAGTTGTAGAAGTGGAGAAAGGGAGCAAGCCAACGCCGGCGTTCG
>DASYSN010000260.1:0-5297 GCA_036003305.1 Thermoanaerobaculia bacterium | reverse complement strand
CGACCTGACCCCCGACGTGAGGTGGATCACACCATTTGGTCCCGGAGAACGAACGCGAGTAAGCTGAATGAACTCAGCATGTACGAAGCAGCGCGAAATCTGCGCACGGCCGAGCGGTTTCTGCTCGCTCCGCCGCTCGCCGCCACATTCGGCAGCGCAAGCGTGGCCATCTGTGACATCTCCGCCAAGGGCGCGCGCTTCCGCCATGACAGTCCGCTGGAGATGGGGTCGAAATCGGTCCTCAAGTTCCCGATCGACGGCCGCCCGGCGCCGGTGAATCTCGAAGCGGTCATCGTCTGGTCGCAGGCGGAATCGTCGTCGCAGGGAAAGTTCGTCTCCGGCGTTCGCACGTACGGCCAGCCGGACGTGATGAATTCGCTGCTCACGCAGCTCCACTCGTCGCGGCGCTCGAACCGCATCGAGGAGCTTCGATCCACCGATCGCTTCTTCGTCATTCCCGCGCTGAAGGCGGTGTTCGGAGAGAGCGGCGTCTACATTGAAGACCTCTCCGCGCGCGGCGCGCGCATCGAGACGGTGACGCAGATGCCGGTCGACATGACCGCGAAGTTTGCGTTCGCCGTTCCCGATTCATCGCTGGAGATCGTGGTGACGGGGCGCGTCGCGTGGTCCGCCATGAAGGCGATCAGCGGCGACTTCCGCCGCTATCGCGCGGGGCTGCAGATCGCGGAGAAGCCGGAGCTGATGCGGCTCGCGATCGGGCACCTCTCCGAGCTCGGACACTCCGTCCTCGACACGCAGTCGCTCCGGCTGAAACTGAAGATCCTCCGCGCCCGCGCGCGCCAGCTCGCTCCCTCCTACGGCTCGATCGAAGCCTCGGGGATTCCCGCCGAGCAGTTCCTCCTGATCCAGGGCGTGCGCGAGGAGCTGCGCCACAATCCGGAAGAGGCGTTCCACTGGTACCGCCGCGCGCGCATCAGCATCAACGATCCCGAGACCCGCGCCATCGCGCCGCCGATCGCCGACTATCCCGACGCTCTCGCAGTGTGGGAGTACCTCGACCGCTCCGTCGATCCCACCATCATCGGCCGCGCATTCGCGCTGCCTTAGTGTCCGTCATCCTAGCGCGGGCTTCGCCCGCAGCCCATGCGTAGCGATCCACCACTTCTGTAAGAAATCTTGGCGGCGCGCGACGATTCTCGGAAGTCGTAGTTCAGGTTTCGCAACCCAAGCCACTTGCGGCGCATCTGGAGATCCTTCGCCGCGCTACGCGGGCTCAGCATGACGGGGGGCCTACGCCGCGTCTTCGCTGAACCGGCGCATGAAGATCTGCTGGAGCTCTTCGACGCGGATCGGCTTCGTGAGGTGCTCGTCGAAGCCGGCGGCGGCGGCGCGTTCGCGGTCGTCCGCCTGGCCGAAGCCGGTGAGGGCGATGAGGAGAATCCCGTCTTCGAGATGTTCTCGGACGCGCTTCGCCACTTCGTAGCCGTCCATCCCCGGCATGCCGATGTCGATGATGGCGATGTCCGGGTGCGTCTCGGAGATGCGTTCCAGGCCGGCGTGACCGTCGCCCGCCGTCTCGACGGCATGGCCGAGTTTCTTGAGCTTGATCTGCAGGAGATCGCGGATGTCGGCGTTGTCGTCGACGATCACGATCCGACGGCTAGGAACGACCGCGATGTCGCCGTCCGTATTCGCCTTGGAGACGCGCGGGGGCGCCACTTCGTACTCGGACGAGAGCGGCAGCGTCGCGGTGAAGGTGCTCCCTTTCTCGATCCCGTCGCTCTTCACCTCGACCGTGCCGCCGTGCATCGAGGCGAGGGTCCGGACGATATTGAGGCCGATTCCCATCCCGCCCTGGGAGCGGCCGATCGCGTTCTCCGCCTGGCTGAAAAGCTCGAAGATCGTGTCGATTCGTTCGCGCGCGATGCCGACGCCGGAGTCGGAGACGACGATGGCCGCCCGATCGCCGCGGCGCTCGGTCCGCACTTCCACGCGCCCTCCCTTCCGGGTGTACTTCAGGGCATTCGTCACGAGATTGGAGATGATCTGCTCGACGCGGAGCTCGTCGGCGTGCACCACCAGCGGCTCGCTGCTCGGTGCGAACGACAGGCGGATTCCGCGGCGGCCGGCGTCCGCCTGCATCGACTTCACGCACTCGGAGATGACGGATGTGAGGTCGAACACGGTGCGCTTGAGAACGATCTTTCCGGTCGTGATCCGCGAAAGGTCGAGCAGGTCGTCGACGAGGCTGGAGAGGTGCTGCGACTGCCGTTCGATCCGCTCGGCGTGCTCGGCGTCGAGAACGCCGGTCGATCCGTCGACCATCTGCGCCGCGAGGACGATTGCCGCGAGTGGGTTGCGCAGCTCGTGTCCGAGGATGGCGAGGAAGCGGTCGCGTTCCGCGATGCGGTCTTCGAGCTTCGCCAGGAGGTCGCGGATCTCGAACTGCCGCGTCCTGGCGCGCGCCACCGACTGCATGATGCTGACGACGCTCTTCATCCGCACGGGACGGTCGACGAGCGTGATGTTCGCGCGTTTGCCGAATTCGTTGAGACGATCGAGATATCGCGGGTCGCTCTCCGGCCCGGCGAAAACGACGATGGGAAAATCCGACCAGAACGGCTGATCGTCGACGAAGCTCCGCACCGCACGCACCAGCTCGGGCGCGAGCGCCTCCTCGGTCACCAGCAGCGCGAGGGCGTCGTTGCGAAGACGCTGACCGAGCGTGCTTGGATCGGGGCAGTCGTCCGAGCGCAATCCCGCGCTATCGAGCAGCTTGATCAGCAGCTCGACGTCCCGCGGCACCGGAGCGCAAATCAGGACCCTGGTGTTCGGCAGCCCTTCGATCGGCGGCGCGCTCGTCACGTCAGCCCTCTTCCTCCGGATCGTTTTTTTCGTTCGTGAGAACCGGAACGCCCGACAGGACGCCGCGGAACTGTTTCAGCGGCTTTCCGATGACGAGACCGGCCGCCGTGATCTTGAGCTGCCGGATGGCCGTCTCGTGCGGGCCGCTGCGTTTCTTGATGACCGAGATCGCCTTGTGAACCTCGCCGTGCGCCTCGAAGTAGCGGACGAGGACGACGCAGTCGGCGAGATAGCTGATGTCGACCGTCGACGCCATGTTCGCGCCGAGGAGCCCATGCTGTGCGTAGACGAGGATCGTCGCAACTCCGTGCTGTCCGAGGAATGCGAGCAGCTCGTGGAGATGGAGGAGGAGGGATCGCTCCTCCGGCATCGCGTTCAGGTATCCGTTGAGGCTGTCGATCACGATGACGCGCGCGCCGTCGCGCTCCACCGCCTCGCGCACGCATTGCGCGAACTCGCCCGGCTGCAGCTCCGCGGGATCGATCTGCTGGACCATGATCTTCCCCGCTGCCACGAGATCGGACAGCCGGAAACCGATGGCGTCCGAGCGGTTCAAGAGCGTCGTGAGACTCTCGTCGAACGTGAAAAACGCCGCCTTCTCGCCGCGCTTCGCCGCCGCGACGACGTACTGCGTCGCGAGCACGGACTTGCCGCCGCCCGCAGGTCCCATGATCAGGGTGCTCGTCCCGCGATCGAGCCCGCCCCCGAGGAGCGTGTCGAGATCGCGAATGCCGCTCGACGCCACGCTCTGCATGATGCGCGTGCGCGACTCGGCGGCCACGAGACGCGGGTAGACGACGATTCCGCCGCGGAGGATGTTGAAGTCGTGGTAGCCGGCGCGGAACTGCAGGCCGCGCACTTTGACGATCTGCAGGCGGCGGCGCGAGGTGCCGTAGTTCGGCGTGTAGCGTTCGAGCTCCAGCACGCCGTGCGGGACGCTCTGGAGTTGCATGTCCTTCACGTCCGAGGTCCGGTCGTCGAGAAGCAGCGCCGTGATCTTGCGGCGGTCGAAGAACTGCTTCAGCGCCAGGATCTGCTTGCGGTATCGCAGCGTGCTTTGCGCGAGGAGCCGGATCTCCGAAATCGAGTCGAGAACGACGCGGTCGGGCTTCACCCGCTCGATCTCCGCGAGCATCGTGCGGACAGCGGCACCGAGCTCGATCTCGGCGGCCTGAAAGATGGTCGAGTCCTGTTCCGTGAGCTGGTCTTCGCCGACGAGTTGCTCGCAGATCTGAATGCCCGCGAGATCCCACCCATGCGATTGCGCGACCGCACGAAGGTCGCTCTCCGACTCGGACATGGTGATGTAGAGGCCCTTCTCCCCGGTGCGGGCTCCTTCGAGCAGAAACTGCAGCGAAAGAGTCGTCTTGCCGACGCCGGGATCCCCTTGGACGAGATAGACGTGGTTACGAGGGAAGCCGCCGTTGAGGATGCGATCGAGGCCCTCGATCCCCGTCGCGGCGACACTTTCCAGCGTTGACATACGGCGCGCTCAACCCCTGCTTCATTGGTCTAATGTTGAGCTTCACTACTCCAAGATCCTTGCCAGTCGGCACGGCACGGCGTTATTGCCAACTGCCTCCGAGCGCGCGATAGAGATCGGCTAATGCCACCAGCCGATCGCGGCGAGTCTGGGCGGCGGCGGTTTCGGCGGTGAAGAGTTGCTCCTGGGCGTCGAGGACTTCGAAGTAGGCGGAGAAGCCGGACTCGTAGCGTAGAGTCGCGAGGCGCACCGCTTCGCGGTCGGAATCGATGGCGCGCGTGCGCTGGGTCTCGGCTTCGGCGAGCTTTTCGGTCGCGACGAGGTCGGTCGAGACTTCGCCGAGGGCCGCGGTAATCTGGCGCTCGTACGCGACGCGCGCTTCGTCGAACTGCGCGACCGCGAGCTGGCGCTGGCTGCGGAGACGTCCGCCGTTGAAGATCGGTCCGAGGAGATTCGCGCCGATGCTCCAGTTATGGCCGCTGCCGAGGAGCGACGCGAGCTCGGGACTCTGGCCGCCGAGGAGTCCCGTGAGACTCAGCGTCGGATAGAACGCCGCCTGCGCCACGCCGATGTTCGCATTCGCGGCGATCAGCTCCTGCTCCGCTTCGCGGATGTCGGGACGCCGCAGCAGCAACGCGGACGGAAGCCCTGCGGGGATCGTCGCCGGCAACGGCTGCTGATCGAGCGGGAGTCCGCGCTGGATCGGTCCCGGCATGCGCCCGAGGAGAAGATTGATCTGGTTCTCCTTCGCGACGATCGCACGCTCGATGAGCGGAATCTGCGCCGACTCGGTCGCGAGCAGCGCCTCGGCGCGCGAGGTGTCGAGCCCCGACGCCGTGCCGCCTTCGGCGCGTTTCCGGAACAGCTCCGCGGTGTTCTGCAGCGCGCCGGTCGTCCGTTTCGCGATCTCCAGCTCCGCGTCCAGCTCGCGCAGATCGAAGTACGCCGACGCGACCTCGGAGATCAGCGACAGCAGCACGCCGCGCCG
>DASYSN010000259.1:0-6009 GCA_036003305.1 Thermoanaerobaculia bacterium | reverse complement strand
CTCGAACTCGAGCTGGTCGTAGCCGACCGGCGTGTGGACGAAGAAGAGGATCGTGCCGGTGTCCTGGCAGAGCGGCAACGAGCTCTCTTTCGCGAGGCCGATGTTGCAGCCGATGACGTTCAGCGCGACGTCGGCGTTCGACCCCTCGGCCTCGTTCTGTCGCGCCGCCGTGACGGCGCGGACGACGTCGTCCGGCAGGATCGTCGACGTGCGCCGGATCAGCTCGAGGATGCTGTCGAACAGCGCGGGTTCTTTAGTGACTTCGTGGAGTGGTGCGGTTGCGGTCATGAAGGCTCCCGGCAGGCGAGTGTAATCTCACGTTTCAACCGCAACAAACGGTGATGGATTTCGCAGCGGCGCGTGATGTCAGCGGTTCGACACCCTGGCGTCGCGCGCCACGCCGTGGACGTGCGACTCCCCGCAGACGTTGCCGCCCATGAACCAGTCGTAGTGGCACTGGTACGGGTAGTCGGAATTCGTATACGTCGTCGTGAAGCTGCTGAAGAACGGGTCGGCTTTCCAGAGCGTGGTGCCGTCGCTCAGCATCACGTGCATCGTCGCCGTCGTACCGAGCGGCGTGACGGTGTTCGGAGCGACATACGTGACGTCCATGGTGGCGTAGCCGGTCGGCGAGTTGGGGTCGCGGATCCACTTGTTGTAGCCCCAGCTGTGGTAGCTGATCGCGGTGTTGTAGAAGTCGATCGTGACCTGCGAGCGGTCCGACCGATAGAAACGCGTGCCCGGGATGTCGTTGCAGACGACGACCTCGAGGGCGCTGATCGAATCGGTGCACGTGGTGCCCGGCGACGAATGCGTCATCCAGTTGCCCGCGGTCAGCTCCGGGATCACGGTCGCGCCATCGCTCTCGAGCGAGGCGGTCGCGTTGAGCGAGGCGAGATTCGCGTGCGCCGCCGTTTGCGCTTCGAAGTGGAAATGCTGCGTCGTGCCGCCGCCGTCGTAGTGGTCTTCTTCCCACGATGTGAGAGTCGACCAGCTGCGCGTCGTCGTGTCCTCGTGTGCGGTCGCGGTCCACGAATAGAACGGGTCGGCCTCGTCGTAGACCTGTGTGTGTGCCGTACCGCTGTTGTTCGAGTCGTCCCAGTCGCCCGGATTCACACCGTCGACGACGACCTGCAGATCGGTCGGGCCGGCCGACTCGAAAACGGTCGCCAGGGAGACGTTCACGTTATCGCCGGCGTCGACCCAGATGCCGTCGATGCGGTCGACTTCGCCGCCGTTCGCGAGGACGCGCACGTTCGCGCGTGCGCCGGTCTCACCGTTGAGCTCCGACAATGAGACGCTGATGATCGTTGGGAACCCAACGAGCGCGTGCGGCGATACCGTGACCGAGTTGACACGCAGGTCAGGGCGCAGCCTGACGACGTCGTTGGCGTCGACGACCTCGGTGCGCTCGCCAGTGACGCTGGCGACATGTGCCTCGATCGCCACCGGCGTGTGCCAGGTGAGGTCGCCGAGCGCCGCGCTGAAGAAGCCGGTATCGCCGGTGTCATTGAAGTTGGTCGCCGGTCCGGCCGGCGTTTTCGCCTGGACCTTCTCGACGGCGCCGTTCGCCGTCAGTTCGAGAGTGGCGACGCCGTCGCGGCCGAGGAGTGTGCGCGCTTCGATCGTGGCATCGCCGGAACGGCCGGTGGCGTTCTTCACGCCGTTGTCGCGGTATTTGTAGGTAGCGGGATATGTTGTGGTCTGTGAAAATGCCGTGGTCGTTGTGAGCAGAGCAGTCGCGAGAGCTGCGGCTGAAAAAAGTGTGCGGTTCATGAATGCATGCACTCACAATAAGAGTGCCATGATTACAGTTGGGAGCCCATGCTCCGCGAAAAATTAATGCAGCACGAGGCGGTCGACGGTTTCCGCTGGCGGAATCACGAGGTCTCGCGCGTCGAAGGCTTCAGCGACGCCGTCTTCGGCTTCGCGATCACGCTGCTGATCGTCTCGCTCGAGGTGCCGAAGACGTCGACCGAGCTGTTCGCGACCATGCGCGGGTTCGGCGCGTTCCTCGTCACGTTCTTCATGCTGTCGGCGATCTGGTACGCGCAGTACCTCTTCTTCCGGCGCTACGGGCTGGTCGACCGCGTGACGGTGATCCTGAATCTCGCGCTGCTCTTCATGGTCCTCTTCTTCGTCTACCCGCTCAAGTTCCTCTTCACCGTCCTCCTCGGCGATCCGATGATGCGGCACACGAAGGTGATGACGGCGCACGGCCTCGAGCCGGCGATCCTGCCGCAGCACCGGCCGTGGATCTATCTGATCTACGGCGCCGGCTTCACCGCTATCTTCATCGTCTTCGCACTTCTTTACCGGTACGCGTACAGCAAGCGCGAGAAGCTGGAGCTGAACGAGTTCGAGACGTGGGAGACGCAGCACTCGCTCCGGCGGTTCCTTTTCGCCGCCGCTCTCGGCACCACGTACCTCGGCGTCGCGCTGCTGGAGCTGATCCCGAAGGCGAACAAGACCGCGATCAACGCCGCCTCGGTGCTCCTGCTCCTGGTCGTCGCCGCGCTCTTCCTGAAGATGCTGCGCATGCGGCGTCAACGGAGCCGGAAGAAGCGCGAATGGCTGCGGAATGGAGGTAGTGGCCCGCCTGTTGAATGACCTTGAGTGTGACGCACTCAATGTGAGGCAAAGCCATGAATTTCAACAAACTTACGGTCAAGGCGCAGGAGGCGGTGGCTGAGGCGCAGAACTTGGCGAGGGAGGCGGGGAACCCGGAACTGACGCCAGAGCACCTGCTGCTGGCGCTGCTTCGGCAGGAGGGGGGAATCGTCACCCCGATTCTGAACAAGCTCGGCCTGAACCCGGCGACGGTCGAAACGGAGGTCGCGGCCGAGATCGCGAAGTACTCGAAGGTCGGCGGCGCGTCGGCGGAGCCGATCGTCGGCAACACGCTTCGGAAAGTCTTCGACGCCGCGTTCAAGTCGGCCGACGACTTCAAGGACGAGTACGTCTCGACGGAGCATTTCCTCATCGGCATCGCCGAGACGAAGGAAGCGAACGCCGCGCGCATCCTCGCGCGCCACGGAGTCACACGCGATGCGGTGCTGAAGGCGCTGCAGTCGGTGCGTGGCACGCAGCGTGTGACCGATCAGAATCCCGAAGACAAGTACCAGGCGCTGGAGCGCTACGCGCGCGACCTCACGCAGCTCGCGCGCCGCGGCAAGCTCGATCCGGTCATCGGCCGCGACGAGGAGATCCGCCGCGTCATCCAGGTGCTTTCGCGCCGTACGAAGAACAATCCGGTGCTCATCGGTGAGCCGGGCGTCGGCAAGACCGCGATCGTCGAAGGTCTCGCGCGGCGTGTCGTCGAAGGCGACGTCCCCGAGGGGCTGAAGGGCAAGCGCGTGGTCGCGCTCGACCTCGGCGCGCTCATCGCCGGAGCGAAGTACCGCGGCGAGTTCGAAGATCGCCTCAAGGCGGTCATCAAGGAAGTGGAGGAGAGCGAAGGGAACGTCATCCTCTTCATCGACGAGCTGCACACGCTCGTCGGCGCCGGCGCGGCCGAGGGGGCGATGGACGCGTCGAACATGCTCAAGCCGGCGCTCGCGCGCGGCGAGCTGCGCGCCATCGGCGCCACGACGCTCAACGAGTACCAGAAGCACATCGAGAAGGACGCCGCGCTGGAGCGCCGCTTCCAGCCGGTGTTCGTCGGCGAGCCGACGGTCGAGGACTCGATCGCGATTCTTCGCGGCCTGAAGGAGCGCTACGAGGTCCACCACGGCGTGAAGATCACCGACTCGGCGATCGTCGCGGCGGCCACGCTCTCGAACCGCTACATCACCGACCGATTTCTCCCCGACAAGGCGATCGACCTCGTCGACGAGGCGGCGTCGCGGCTCCGCATCGAGCTGACGTCGATGCCGCAGGAGATCGACGAGCTGACGCGCCGCATGACGCAGCTCCAGATCGAGAAGCAGGCGCTCTCGCGCGAGGACAACGCGCTCTCGAAGCAGCGCCTCGGCGAGATCGATTCCGAGATCGCCGAGCTGCAGGAGAAGATCGCGGGCCTCAAAGCGCAGTGGCAGAGCGAGAAGGGCGTCATCGCGCAGATCAACGATCTGAAGAAGAAGCTCGAAGACACCCGCGAAGCCGCGATGCGCGCGGAGCGCGAGGGCGATCTGAATCGCGCCGCGGAGCTGCGCTACGGCTCACTGCCGCAACTGCAGCGCGATCTCGACGCCGCTTACGCGCGGCTCGCCGACATGCAGAAGAGCGGCGCGATGCTGAAGGAAGAGGTCACCGACGAGGACATCGCGGAGATCGTCTCGAAGTGGACCGGCGTCCCGGTCACGAAGATGCTCGAGTCGGAGATCCAGAAGCTCGTCCGGATGGAGGACGTGCTGAAGACGCGCGTCATCGGGCAGGAAGAGGCGGTGGAGGCGGTCTCGAACGCCGTCCGCCGTTCACGCGCCGGGCTGAAGGATCCGAACCGGCCGATCGGCTCGTTCATCTTCATGGGGCCGACCGGCGTCGGAAAGACGGAGCTCGCCCGCGCGCTCGCCGAGTTCCTGTTCGACGACGAGAACGCGCTCGTGCGGATCGACATGTCGGAGTACATGGAGCGCCACGCGGTGGCGCGGCTCATCGGCGCGCCTCCGGGCTACATCGGGTATGAGGAGGGCGGCCAGCTCACGGAAGCGATCCGCCGCCGGCCGTACGCGGTGGTGCTGTTCGACGAGATCGAGAAGGCGCATCCGGAGGTGTTCAACGTGATGCTGCAGATCCTCGACGACGGACGTCTGACCGATTCGAAAGGCCGCGTTGTCGACTTCAAGAACACGGTCATCATCATGACGTCGAACATCGCCGAGGAGGACCTGCCGCGGCGCTTCCGCCCGGAGTTCCTCAACCGCGTCGACGACATCATCGTCTTCCACTCGCTCGAGCTGCCGCAGATCAAGCGGATCATCGAGATCCAGCTCAAGCGGCTGTCGAAGCTGGTGAGCGACCGCGGTCTGACGATCGACATCAGCGATCACGCCAAGGACGTGCTGGCGCAGAAGGGCTACGACCCGGCGTTCGGCGCCCGTCCGCTGAAGCGCACGCTGCAGAAGGAGATCATCGACCCGCTCGCCATGCGCCTGCTCGAAGGGAAGTTCAAGCCGGGCGACACGGTGTTCGTCAACGCCACGCCCGACGAGAAGATCGAGCTGTCGCTGGAGCCGGAGATGACGACCGTGAATTAGTCCTCGGTCCTCGGTCCTCAGTCCTCGGATCGTCGGTTGCCTCATCTGAGCTCCGAGGACTGAGGACCGAGGACTGAGGACTGAGGACTGTTATACAGACGGATCGACTTGCCGATGCGAACGTACGGCAAGTCGTCCGCCCACGGGTACGCGTGCCGAAGGGTCGCGCGGGTGAGGGTGATCGTCGACTCGCTGAGCGCGGCGGGGATTTTGGGCGGCTCGCTCCAGTCGATATTGATGCGTTGCGGCAGGCCGATGCGGTTTGGATCGCTCGCGGAGAAGACGGTGTAGGCGAGCGCGTTGATGTGATGCTGGCGGCAGTAACGCGCAAGGCGCAGCAGGTCCTGGCCCCAATCGAGATTGCTGTCGGTGAGGAATCGCTGCGGCTGACGCGCCGCGATCTCGTTGAAGTACGGGAAGTAGTCGGGATGCGCGAGCGTGGAGGCGACCAGGTGCCAGGCCAGCAGGAGGGCGACCGCGATGCGCCGCCGGCACATCGCCGCCACGGCGATCGAGAACGGCACGTAGAGCGGCAGCACGTAGCGCACGCCGAGGTCGAGTGAGCTCGGGAGCGCCGGAAGGAGCATCGCGACGGTGACGAGCGTCCACTCACGGTTCCCGAAGAATGCGCCGGCAAGGAACAGGAGCAGCAGCGCGAGCGTCGTCTTGGTCGCGAACGCCAGCGGGAAGTACCACCACCAGCCGTGCGTCGCGTAGTGGCCGAGGGCGTAGCTGACGAAGCCTTCGCGATCGAGCGCGAAGATGCCGCGAATGCCGTGGAAGAACGGCTCGAGGTGAAACGCGTAGCCGG
>DASYSN010000258.1:0-3551 GCA_036003305.1 Thermoanaerobaculia bacterium | reverse complement strand
AGAGCGCTTCGAGCGCTTGCGGCGATCGCAGCGCGCCGTCATCGTACGGCTCGGTGAACGGAACGCTCAGCGCGCCGTGCACGTGGCCGGTGCGCTGCTTCTCGCCCATGTGCTCGCCGGTGTCGACGCCTTGGTAGTAGGAGGCGTCGCGCGCGTCGACGACGGCGAACCCCTTCGCGCCGGCGTGCGACTTGACGAACGCGGCGTCGACGACGATGGGTTGGATCTTCAGCGGAGAGAGCTTGCCCGTTCGCGCCGGCGGAGCGTCTTTCGTCAGTATTCCGCCATTCTTGACCCAGGCAGGCTGTCCGCCGTCGAGAAGCGACGTTCGCGCGCCGAGGCCGGCGTAGTCGAGCGTGAAGACGACGCGCGTGGTCGGCGAGATCCGATCCTTGCCGAAGTAGACCACGACGCGCGAGTTATCGGAGATGCCGAGCTTCTCCAGCCGCTGCCGGAGATCCTCCGCGGCGGGCATCTCGAGCATGAGCCCCTTCTCCCCCTCGCCGGAGACCGAGATGTCATTCAGCGAGACGAGACGCGCGCCGGGGATGTGTCCCGCCGCGTATTCGTCCTTGTCGCCGACGTGGAGCAGGACGAGGTTCGGGTCTTTGATGTGCTGCGCCAGCCATGCCGGCTCGACCACGATCGACGCGCGCGGCGCGGCGACGGCGAGGAACATTGCGAGTAGAAAGTTCATGCGGTCCTCCTGGGCGCCGTCAGGATGGACCGCCCGCGCTGCGGAGTCACTCGATTTGCGGCGAAATGGATGCGGGATGCAGTGAATGGGGCGAGAGAAACGAGCGGGCGCGCCATACGACGGCGCGCCCGCTCCCCTCCCACCCAATCACATCACTGCTTGGTCTCGACGCTCGGAGCGCTCGGAGCCGGCGTCGAAGGAGTCGGCGACGGCTGACCCGGAGTCGGGGGCGCCGCTTTCTTGCGGCGCGCGATCCGTTTCATCCGTCTGATCTCCTCGACGTGCGACACGAGCACCTCGTTCTCGGGATCGTTCGCGAGCTGCGTCCCGATGACGTACGCCTTCGCGCCCAGCTGGGCGAGCTTCCGGCGGCGAATCGCGTTCGCACCCGCGATGCCGGCGAGAAGGTTCTGCACCTCCTCCTCGGCTGCCTTCCAGAGGATCGCGTCCTGCTGCAGCGCGCGTACGGCGTCGATCGGCTGTCCGAGCGCCGCGGAGACGTTATCGGAGACTCCGATGACGTTGAGCGACGCCTGAACGATCGGCTCCGCATTCGTGCGGCTGATCCGAAGGTTCTTCCGTTCCCTGCTCGTCAGTGCCGCGACTGCCGGCAACTGCGAACGTAGCGTACGAACCTGCTCGATGACGGTATCCGGAGTGAGCATCGGCGCCGGCTGCGGCGTATCCGCGGCGGACGTCGTGGGGCCATTGGTGGTGATCATCTGTTTCATATTTCCTCCTATTCGCTGCCCTGCCCTGACGGTTAGGCCGGAGGAACCAACGACGACTCGTGCACGAGGCGAGGCGGTCCACCGGCTGGAAGTCGCGGCTATGCGCCGACACCTTCCGGTTAGTGATTTCCCGAGGGGTACCCCTCGGGCGTCTCGCGGCAGGAGGAGACACCGCTCAACTCCCGCGTCCGGTACGTACTAGCCGGTCCCTTTTCAGAGGCCCGTACCGCTCGTTTGCCGCCGAAATCCGAAGATTTCTGACTTATGGTCCGTCGACTGCGACGAGAAGTCAAGCCCCCAATATTGTCAAGTCATTCTTGGTGGCAAGACGTGGAGATTCCGATCCATCCCTGTCGCCAAGTCGCGCGTCAGCCGAAGCCCAGCCGGAATCACGCGGCGCATCGCGCGGGTCACTGTTTCGCAGCGCGGGGTCAGATCGCGCATCGCGCGGGTCACCTGCCGCATGGCGCGGTTCAGGTGGAGCATCTCATGGGTCACGCCGGCCATCGCGCGGGTCACCTGGCGCATCGCGCGGGTCAGCTGACACATCGCGTGCGTCACGTGACGCCTCGCGTGCGTCACGTGGCGCGTCGCGTGCGTCACCTGTCGACAGCATGGCGTCACGTGACCCACGGCTTGGCGACAGTGACTCCTCGGAGGCGGCAGCTGACGCACGGCCGCGTAAGACGTTTTCCTCGTGAGCTTTACCTGACTCGCCCCATGCGGCGCGTGAATCCCGGCTCGCGAAAAGAGACTCCTCGGAGGCGACAAGAGAATCCGCCGCGGCTTCGACAGTTTTCCCGACGCGCAGCGCGGAATCCACTCCGCGCACACGTGACGTCTCTCAGTGGGCGGCCGCGCCCTCGCCGCCGACGCCGCGCGCCAGCGAGGCTGAAAATGTGGACTACTCCGACGCGTCAGCGACCTTCAACACCGGTTCGACGGCGCGGAGCTCGCTGCGATCGATGTAGGCTTCGAGCGCGGGCTTTGTGATCGTACCCAACCCGCCTTTGCCCCAGGTTGGCCAGGGCAGAAGGATCTTTGCAACCTCATGGACGGGATCCCAGCCGAGGAGGGCGCAGATGACGCCGCCCTGAAATCTCGCCTTCGCTTCCAAATCGATCGTGCCCGTTTTCATGATGGCGGCTTTGAACCATGAATCCTGGACCATGACGCCTGCGATGACCGGACGGCCGAGCGCCAGCTGACCGGGCAGCTCGTCCAGTGATCTCAAGGGGTAGGAACGAGCGACGTAGCGTCTGTTGGACGTTCTGGCTTTTACGCCAATGAAGTCGATGACGTCGAACAGCTGCTGTGCCAGAAAACCATCCGATTCCAGCGAACGCTCGGTGCGCGCCTGCAGCGAGTCGGCGATGTCGGACCCGGACAGCCAAACCTTGTGTCCTTGTCTCGCGAGCGATATTTCCATGGCTCGCGCCACGACGGCAAAGGACGCACTGGCCGTTTCGGCAAGTTTGCCGGGAGTGAGACCGTGGCCGCCCGTGAGATCAAGACGCTGTCGCTCGGCGCGTTCTGCTGCCTCGCGCGCTTCGCGTTGCTTCTCCAGTTGCAGGATTCGATCGGAGAGCCTGGCGATGCCGACTGCCCAGGGCAATTCATAGGCGTGGCTGCCGTGAAGTTCAGCGATCGATTCGGGTAGCTGACGGCGTGACGGCATCTTTGCGCCATCGATGAGGAGCGGGATGATCTCTACACCGGCCTCGAGCGCCGTTTCGATTTCGATGCGCACGTAATCCCCTTTTTCGATCAACCGACGCGTGCCACCGGGGCCACGCACCGTGAGCCACGACGGACCGATCAGAACGAGGAAGACGGTGGTATTGCGGATAGCCTCCGCGATCGCTGCTTCGAACTTCTGACCCGGCTGAAGAGTGTCAAGATCCCGGAAAATCTTTTCTTCGCCGAGCGCCGCGCCGAGAGCATGCCGCAAATACGCTGCGGCCGGTTCGGCCGGATCGCGACGATAACAGATGAATACGCGTGTCGAATCCGCGACTGCAAGATTCGAAGCGCTCTGCTTCCCGGCCTTAAGGGAGCGTGGGCGCACGCCAGCTCCCCTACTCCGCCGCCGCCACGATGTACTGCTCCAGCTTCCCGTCCGG
>DASYSN010000257.1:0-2668 GCA_036003305.1 Thermoanaerobaculia bacterium | reverse complement strand
GATGACGAGCGACTACGACCCGGAGAGCGCACGTGCCGGGAGCGTGCTGCTGGTGCTGTCGCTCGTCGCGCTCGTCGTTGCGCCGCGGCGCCGCGAGACGTGGTTCTTCTTCGTGCTCGCCGTCTTCTGCGCCTGGGCGGGCGCCGACGCGCTTCCGGTCGCGCGGTGGCTCCATGCCGCGCCGCTGCTGAAGTTCGTGCTCAACCAGCGGCTCGCGTACGCCGCGACGTTCGCGATGGCGGTGCTTGCGGGGATCGCTGTGGAGGAGTGGCCGGCGGCCGGTCGCCGGTGGCCGGCGGCCGGGTTGTGCGTCGCGGGCGTGCTCGGGCTGGCGTTCGCGGCGCGAGCAACGTGGTCGCACGAGGTGACGATCGGCATCCCCGAACCGATGATGAAGTTCCTGCTCGGGGTCGAGATACTCCCGCTCGTCATTCTGGCGATTGCATTTCCCCTCCGTCATCCTGAGCCGCGTAGACGGCGAAGGATCTCAGAATGCGATGCATCGTCGAATGTGGAGATCCTTCGTCGCGCTACGCCGACTCAGGATGACGGGTGGGGTAGAGCGGCGCTCGTCCTCGCCCTCATTCTCGGCCAACGCCTCATCGCCGACGGCACGATCTATCCCGTCCTGCCGCGCGCGGCGTTCTATCCCGACATTCCGCTGTTTCACCGGCTGCCAACGACCGCGGAGCCGTATCGCGTGACCGCGGCGCATTTTGCGCTCATCCCGAACATGAGCGCGTTCTACCGGCTCGAGGATCCGCGCGGCTACGAGGCGATGACGTTCAAACGGTTGCGGGAGACGTATCCGTTCTGGTCGTCGCCGCAGCCCGTGTCGTTCAACGCGATCGGAGAGCTCGGGAAGCCGTTCCTGGCGTTCCTCAACATCCGCTACCTCCTGATGCCGCCGGAGGTGAAGGCGCTCGATCCGCCGTGGAAGTTCGTGGCGGCGGACGCGAGCGGCGCGCTGTTCGAGAACACGGCCGCGCTGCCGCGCGCGTTCGTCCCGCCGCGCATCCACTACGACCGCACCGGTCCGCAGTCGATCGGCGAGATGTACGGCGCCACGAATTTCGCGGACGACGCCTACCTCGAGGTCGAGGAGTACCAGCCGCACATGCGGAGCAACGGTCCCGGCGTGGTGCACACGCGCGAGATCCCGAACGGCCTGCAGATCGACGCGACGATGAGCCAGGACGCCTGGGTCGTCGTGTCGCAAACGGCGTGGACCGGCTGGCGCGCGTACATCGACGGGCGTCGCGTGAAGTGGCAGTACGCGAATCACGCGTTCCTCGGCGTCTGGGTTCCCGCCGGACACCATGACGTGCGTCTCGTCTATCTCCCGGACTCGTTCGTTCGCGGCCGCGCAATCTCGCTCGGAACGCTCGCGCTCCTCGGAATCCTTCTGATCGTGTGGCGATGGCGGCGCTGATGAAACACCCCTCACCCGCACTCCGCTTCGCTCCGTGTCTCCCTCTCCCCGCTTCGCGGGGCGAGGGGATAGTTGTGTTCATTACCCCTTCGCCCCGCGAAGCGGGGAGAAGGTGGCCGAAGGCCGGATGAGGGGCGTGTGCACACCATGGCGGCGCTGATCCTCTACCTCGTCACCGCGGGGGCGATCCTGTGGGCCTGGCACCGCTGGGTACAGCCGATCCCGCGCGCCGCCGTGATGGCCATTCTCCTGCTGCCCACCCTCTTCACCGGACGCGCGCTCTTCACCGGCCGCGTTTACGACGCGTCGGACTACGGCTATCTCTACCGCCCGCTCAACGACTACGCGAACGAGCTCGGCGTGCAGGTGCACAACGGCGTCCTCTCCGACACCTACACGCAGATGATTCCGTGGCAGGCGGCGGTGCGTTACTCGTGGTCGCATCACGAGTGGCCGCTGTGGAATCCGTTCATGCTCTGCGGCGACATCCTCGCCGGCGGGATGCAGGCGGCGCCGTACGATCCGCTGAACGTCATCGGGCTGCTGCTGCCGCTCGACCTCTCGCTCACGTTCGAAGCGACGATGACGTTCTTCCTCGCGGCGTTCTTCGCGTTCGCGTTCGCGCGGTCGCTGAAGATACGGGACGACTCCGCGCTCTTCGCCGCCGCCGGCTACATGCTATCGAGCGCGATGGCGTTCACGATCGGGTGGGCGCCGCACACGCGTTCGTGGTCGCTGCTGCCGCTGGTCCTCCTCGCCGTCAGCCGCGTCGTACGCGAGCACCGCGCCGGCCTTCTCCTGCTCGCGCTCACCGCTCTCGTCCTCGCCGGCCACCCCGAGACGATGCTCCACGTCGTCGCCCTCGGCATCGCCTGGGGCCTCTTCGAAGCCGTCTCAGTGTGGCGCCGGCAATCCTGCCGGCGCGCCTTTGAAGGCGTCGCCCTAGCCTGCGCCGCCGGCGCCCTCACCCTCCTGATCACGGCCATCTTCCTCCTCCCCTTCATCGAAGCCGTCAAACAGACGGAGGAGTGGGCCGGCCGGACGATGCAGGGCAGCGAGCCGCCCGGCGTGCAGTGGGACCTGATCTCGCACCGCGCCGCGACCGCTTTTCTCCCGTGGTGGGGCGGCGCGTCGTGGAAGTACAACATCTGGGAGATCTGGGACACCGGCGCGGCGCGCGTCGGAAGCATCCTCTTCGTCCTGGCGCTCGTCGGCGTCCTGACGACGTGGCGCCGC
>DASYSN010000256.1:0-17017 GCA_036003305.1 Thermoanaerobaculia bacterium | reverse complement strand
TCGCCCGGATTCATCAACGTGATGAGCCAGTCGACCGAGTCTCTCATCGCCGACGGCCGCGGGATGTCGGACCTGCTCCAGGGCGTCACGACCGAGATCCTCGGCGAGGGCGAATCGGCCGGCCCGCTCACGCCGGCGATGAAGAAGGAGTGGCTCGAGTCGGAGTCCGACATCAAGTATCCGGTCGAGTGGACGACGCTCCGCGAGTATCTCGACTGGATGGTGAAGCGCGGCATCTCGCCGAATCTCGGCTCGTTCCTCGGCGCGGCCACGCCGCGCGTGAACGTCATCGGCCGCGAGAACCGCGCGCCATCGACCGCGGAGCTGGAACAGATGCGCGCGATCGTCCGCAAAGCGATGGACGACGGCGCGTTCGGTATCGCCTCGGCGCTGATCTACGCGCCGGGCGCCTACGCGAAGACGGACGAGTTGATCGAGCTGTCGAAGGTCGCGGGCGAGCGCGGCGGCATGTACATCTCGCACATGCGCAGCGAGGGCGATCACCTCCTCGAAGCGGTCGATGAGCTGATCGCGATCTCGCGCGAGGCGAACCTCCCGGCCGAGATCTACCACCTCAAAGCGGCCGGCGTGAAGAACTGGCCGAAGATGGACGACGTGATTGCGCGCGTGAACGCCGCGCGCGCGCACGGCCAGCGCATCACCGCCGATATGTACACCTACACCGCGGGCGCGACCGGCCTCGATGCCTCGATGCCAACGTGGGTGCAGGCGGGCGGCTACGAACAATGGCGCAAACGGCTGATGGATCCCGCGACGCGCGCTCGCGTGATCGCTGAAATGCGGGACCCGTCGCCGGATTGGGAAAGCCTGCTCCGCCTCGCCGGCTCCCCCGATCGCGTGCTCCTCGTCGGCTTCAAGAACGATGCGCTGAAGCCGCTCACCGGCAAGACGCTCGCCGAGGTCGCGAAGATGCGCAATGAGTCGCCCGAGGACGCCGCGATCGATCTCGTGATCGAGGACGGCTCCCGCGTCTCGACGATTTACTTCCTCATGTCCGAGGACAACGTGAAGAAGCAGATCGCGCAGCCGTGGGTCTCGTTCGGATCGGACGCCGAGGCGTCCGCGCCCGAGGGCGTGTTCCTGAAGTCGAGCACGCACCCGCGCGCCTACGGCAATTTCGCGAAGCTCCTTGGGCAGTACGTGCGCGATGAGCACGTCATCCCGCTCGCCGAAGCCGTGCGGCGGATGACCTCACTCGTCGCAACGAACATCAATCTCGCCGATCGCGGAACGCTGACCCCCGGCGCCTTCGCCGACGTCGTCATCTTCGACCCAAACACGATCGCCGCACACGCCACGTACGAGAAGCCGATGCAGTACGCGACCGGCGTCGTCGACGTGTTCATCAACGGCGTGCCGGTCATCCGCGACGGCCAGCACACCGGCGCGAAGCCGGGGCGGGTGGTGGTGCGGGGCGGATCGTCGCGCTGAAACGAGACCCCCTCATCCGCCTTCGGCACCTTCTCCCCCCTCACGGGGGGAGAAGGGCACTCGAATTGATCGATCTCGCGAGACCCGTCGATCGAGTGCCCTTCTCCCCCGGTGACGGGCGCCCTACTCGACGCGGAAGATCTCGCGGTACCCACCGGTGATGAGGTCCATGTAGCCGCCCATTGCGCGGCGGACGTCGGCCGAGGTGCCGGCCATCTCTTTTTCCCACGCTTCGAGCGACTCGGCCTCGGTCTCGAGAACGACGGTCCAGAAGCCGGCGGAGACGTCGGTCATGATGCGGGGTTTCGGCATGCTCGGGTTATTGGCGAACGTCTCTTTCATCATGCCGACGAGGTTCTTCGCCTGCCCCGGCTTGCACTGGAACACGTTCCGGATGACGACCATGGTGTTCTCCTCTTCCGCGCTAACTCGCGCGCAACTCGATGATCCGGGAGCGGAGTTTCTCGGTGACGGCGATGCCGCGCAGCAGCGACGCGGTCTTCTCGAACTCGGCGATCATGGCGTCGACCGCGCGGGAGCCGTCGCCGCTCATGATGCCGTCGAGGGCGTGGAGGAAGTGTTTCTCGATCGTCTTGTGCGCCGAGTCGCCGATGTACTCCTCGGCGACGGCGCGGATGCGCGCCGCGAGGTCGACTAGCTCGCCATTGTCAGCGTCGGCGTCGCGCTCAAGTTTTTTTTTTAACTGGACCAGCTCGCCCGTGATCATGCCGTACAGGATCTTGGCGACGTCGAAGGACGACATCCCCAGCGTCTTGCCGATGTCGGCGATGGAACGGTGGCCGTCGATCCGCGTGATCAGCATCCATTCCTGCGGATTGAGCGTGATCTGCTCGTGGCGGTTCTCGCGGGTCATCAGCTCGGGGACGTAGTCGACCGAGGCGATCTTCTTGGAAAGGACCCGCCACTCGTCGAGGCGGCGCGCCGCCTCCATCAATAGATTGGTGTTCGACTTCGTGATCGTCTGCCGGTCGGGCTCTTCGCTGGGGTTGAACTGGAATTCCCCGGCGTTCCAGATCGCGAGGGCATAGATCGCCTCTTCGCCGACGAGCTCGCCGACGTAGGCATGCACCATCTGCCCGTTCTTCAGGTAGATAAAGCCTTTATCAGCATCGCGTGTGAGCGTGAATTTGCCGGTCTTACCCGAAACACTCACCAGTTGGATGATGTCGGGAAGCGGTAACTCCTTGAGAGATCCTTGGAAAGCCATGCTCGACGGGTTGGGTCGAAGAGTAGCCCACGCCCTACGAACGGTCAAGAAGTGGTAACGATCTCTCGTGCCGCCGCTCCACCGCGCTCATCGCCCACATCACGAAGAAGAAAGCGGCGGGGAAGCCGGTGGCGATGCGGAGTGTGTTCGTGCTCTCGCGCAGCCGGAAGAGCTGGGTGAACCCGTCGAAGGCCATCGGCATGAGGGCGATCCACATCGTCGCACGCAGGAACCGTTCATGGATCCACGGCACGAGCAGGAACGCCGCGGCACCCACGATCAGGCCGATGTAGATCGCGGTGCAGCGCGCGCAGATCGGCATCCGCGTCCCGAACAGGAAGAGACAGCGATGCGGAATCCCATGACAGAGCACGCGAAACGGCAGCCGCCACCAGTGCGACGCCCCATGCGCCTCCGCATACGTGCAGCCGATCGACAGGAGCAGGATCACCGCCGCGATGGCGCCGATCAGAGCGCCGACGATGAGGGTCTCGCGTTTCACTTGCGGAGGCGGTACGCGTAGGCGAAAGCGTAGGTGGAGACGATCATCGACCAGAACGCGGTGAGGACGATGCCGATGCAGAAGAGAATGAGGCCGATGCCCGCGGCGAAGCGGGCGATCAGGTAGACGACGAACGCGATCAGGTAGTTCGCGAAGTTGGCCTTGATGAATTGATAGATGCGGCCGAACTCGAACGCCGCGCCGAAGCGCTGCTCGACCGCGGCGAACAGCAGCGCCGCCGGGAGCCAGAACGAGAGCGCGAGGCTGAACGGAACGAAGAGGCACCAGATAAAGCTCGCGAACCCGCCCGCGACCTCGCGGCTGATGTCGTCGGGTCCGGCGATGCTTCCCGCCAAGACCGCCGGAATCATGAGCGCGCAGATGATCGCGATCAGCGGAATGACGTAGCAGAAGCCGACGCAGAAGAGCCGCACGCCCTCGACGAAGTAGCCGCCGAGATCGTCCCATTCGGGTAACGGCTGCGGATCGTTCGCGACGACGTTGCGGCAGAGTTTCGCGCAATAGCCGAGGATGAAGAAGACGCCGACGATGAGAAATGCCGCGATGTAGAAGAGCCCGCCGATCAGCACCTTCGTTACCCAACGCGGATCTTGGAAGACGAACGCAAACGGCTGCACGAAATCGTATCCGCCGGACGCCGGCCGCTGAGGCGGCGGAGGCGGGGGTGGTGGAGGCGGGGGCGGTGTCAGATCCGTGTACGTCAACTCGGTAACGAGTTTACTTCCGACAGGAACAAAAAGCGCCGGGAATCGTCTTACAGTTGCCGGTGCAAGAAGAGCGGTTCGATCTCATCGTAGAAGAAGACGAGCGCCCCGGCGGAGTGCCTTACTCCGTCGTCGTTTCGGTCGTTCTGCACGTCGCTTTCATCATTTTCCTCATCAAGAACATGCACCCGACCGCCGCGGTGAACATCCCCGCGCCGATCGTTCACTACGTCGAGTTGATGCGGCAAAACCCGCATCAGTTCATCGAGGCGCCGGGCGCGAAGATCAAGATGAAGCCGAGCGCCGAGGCGCCGACGTCCGACGCGAATCGGAGAGCGGCGTCGCCCGAGCCGACCGGCGACAAGCTGACGACGCGGCCCGGCGACGGCTCGAACCTCTACACGCCGCCGACCCAGCGCCGCGGCGCTCCGCCGACGCCGGAACAACAGCAACAACAGCCGACGCCGCAGCAGCAGGCGGCGGCCGACGCGGCGCGGCAGGCGATGATGGCCCCCGCGGCGCAGGCAAATGCCGCGAGCGCGTCGACATTCCGGCAGCCGGTGCAGAAGCTCGCATCCGCGGCGCCGGTGAACTGGAACAACGCGATCCGCGAGGTCGTGAAGTCGCGTCCCGCCGGCAACGGCGAAGGCTTCGACCTCGGCCAGGCCGCCGGCGGCGAGAAGGGTTACACCGCGGAAGCGGGGCCGCTCTCGTTCGAGACGCAGTGGTTCGACTGGGGCGACTACGCCGAGAGCATGGTGAGCAAGATCCGCATCAACTGGTACGGCATCATGCCGGAACTGATCCGGACCGGACTCAAAGGCGTCGTCACGATCCGTTTCACGATCCATCGCGACGGCCACATCACCGACATCACGATCCTGAAGAGCAGCGGCGTCCCGCCGTACGACAACGCCGCGGCGAAGGCGCTCGAAGCCTCCTCCCCGCTCAAGGCGCTCCCGGCCGACTTTCCGAAGGACAGCGAGCACGTGACGGCGATGTTCTATTACAACATGGAGATTCCGGGGAGATAGTGGCAGAGCTTCATAGGTGTAGAGCTGCATAGTGGCTCTGCTACTCTGCCGCTCTGCCACTATGCAACTCGTCCTTCGCCGTCCGATCACCATCCTCCTGCTCCTCGCGGTCACCCTCACCATCGGGGCGCTGACGACGTCGGTCACCGGCAAGAGCTACTCGAAAGTCGATCCGATTCCGTTCGAGGACCTGCGCCATCTCGCGCACCGGCTCGAGCGGAAGCCGATGGCGACGACGACGCTCTCGATCATCGTCCTGCCGGTCATCGGGAACACGCTCCTCTTTCTGCCGTGGGGCTTCCTGATGTTCATCTCGCTCTACAGCGTCGATCGGCCGACCGTGCAGACGTACGTCCTCACGATCCTCCTCGGCATCTCGTTCTCCGGCGCAATCGAGGCGGTGCAGTACTTTCTGCCGTCGCGCGTCGCCGACGTGAACGACATCATCTGGAACAGCGTGGGAACGTTGCTCGGAGCGCTGCTCGGGCACGCGCGCCTGCGGCTCCGATTCGAGTTCGAATAGCGGCGTTATACTTTCGTCCGTCTCTCTCTCATTCCCATGCTTCCCGAACTGAAGGCGATCGAACCGCGTCTGAAGCAGATTCTCTACGGTGCCGTGGAGCACGTGCAGGCCACCAAAGCGGCGCTCTATCTGCCGGCGACGAGCGATCTCACCGACAAGACGTACGAGATCGTCACGTCGTATCAGTTCGCCGACCTCGAACGGCGGCTCGTGCGCGCGTCGGACGACCTCGTCGACCGCCTCGCCGTAAAGCGCGCCCCCTTCTTCGTGAACGGCCTCGGGAGCGACCAACGGTTCTCGGAGATGCTTTTCCGGCAGGGCACCGACCGCATCTTGGCGACGCCGCTGTTCTCGCGCGGACGTCTCATCGGCTTCATCGACATGCGCGACAAGGCGGGCAAGCGCCCGTTCGACTCGCCCGACGTCGCCGCCGCCGCGAAGATCGCCGACGAGCTGCTGCACTTCCTCGGCACCCAGAACCTCTTCGGCCTGGCGCCGATCAAGCTCGTCGACGAGACGCCGCAGCGCGTCGACACCGGCGCCCCGCTGCCGAACGTGATGCCGCGCGGCGGGCCGGCACCCGCACAGTCGCGCGGCGAGCTATCCGCATCCGCGATGCACGCGATCACCGCCGCGCGCGACACGATGGCGAAGCGGCAGCTCGCGCACGTCACCGGCAAACGCGTCCTCACCGATCGCGATCTGGAAGTCGTCCGCCTTCTGCTGCCGGCGGCGATCGCCATTCCGGGCGCGGTGCTCGCCTGCTTCAGCGCCATCGGCCACGTGAACAACCCGCAGTCGATCGTCGCCATCGCCACCGTCACCGACGACGCAATGGAGATGCTCCAGAGCCACCTGCAGGAGTGGCTCAAGCGCGCGAACCAGCCGCACATGACGACGCGGCCGCAGCTCGTCTATCCGTTCGGCGTGCAGGTCGTGCCGATCACCGCCGCGGCCATCTCGACGATCCTCAGCGCGCCGGTGAACGCGCAGAGCGTGGAAGGCCTCGTGCTCACCGTCGCGTTCGAGCGGACGCCCGAGTCGCAGGCGCAGCGCGCGCTCCACATCTTCCTGCGCCAGATCGAGAGCTCGATCGAGTCGGCGATCGCCGCGACCGGCGGCAAGAATGATCGCCAAGTCATCGCCGAGTATCTCCTCGAGCCCGACTTCCAGCGCTTCCCCGACCTCATCGACCACTCGCGGCAGGTCTCCTCGATCGCGCAGAGATTCGCGATCGTGCTCGATCTTCCGCCGACGCAGGTGGAGACGATCCGCATCGCAGCGCTGGTGCACGACGTCGGACTTCGCCTGCTCGACTACGAGCGCCTCTATCGCCGCTCGAACCTGACCGCGGACGAAATGCGCGCGCTCGCGGAGCATCCGATTGTCGGCGCCGCTCTGGTCGAGCCGCTCCTCGGCGCCGAAGTGTCGCAGGCCGTGCTGCGGCACCACGAGCGCGTCGACGGCAAGGGCTACCCGAGCCGCCTCGCCGGAGCGCAGATCCCGCTCGCCTCGAAGATCATCCAGATCGCCGACGCCTGGGTCGCGATGACCTCGGCGACCTCGTACCAGCCGTCGGTGATGCGCGATCAGGCCGTGAAGAAGCTCCGCGAAGGCGCCGGAACGCAGTTCGACGCCGATCTCGTGACGCGCTTCGCCGGCGCGCTCGCGCAGTTGGGCGCGTGACGCGCCTCCGCGATCAGCTTCGCAGGCAACCTGCGGCCGCGTGGATCCTCTACGGCGGCACGTTCGTCAATCGCTTCGGCTCGTTCGTGATGCCGATGCTGGCGATCTTTCTGACGCGCCGCGGGTACTCGCCCTCGCAGGCGGGATTCGCGATCGGCTGCTACGGCGTCGGCCTCGTGATCGCGTCGGCGGCCGGAGGGCATCTCGCCGACCGCATCGGGCGCCGCAACACGATCGTGCTGTCGATGTTCACGTCCGCGGTGGCGATGCTGGCGCTGTCGCAGGCGCGCAGCTACTCGACCATCGTGATCCTCGCGGTCTTCGCTGGCGCGACGACGGAACTGTACCGGCCCGCAAGTAACGCGCTCATCGGCGACATCGTTCCGCCGGAAGACCGCGTGATCGGCTTCGCGCTCTACCGCTTCGCACTGAACCTCGGCTTCGCGTTCGGTCCCGCGACGGCGGGTTTTCTCGCCAACCGCTCGTTCTTTCTGCTCTTCGCGGCTGATGCGGCAACCTCCGTCGCGTACGGGATCATCGCCATCTTCGCGCTGCCGCAGGGGTTGCGCACCTATTCAAAGGAGGAGCGAAGCGGCGAAGCGGTGCGCACGGCGTTTGCCGATCCGCGTGTGGTCACGTTCCTCGCGGCGGCGATGCTCGCGTCGACGGTCGACTTTCAAATGGGATCGACGTTCGCGCTGCATGTCACGCGCGAAGGGTTCTCCGCGGCGACCTACGGCGCGCTGCTCGCGATCAACGGAGTCATGATCATTCTCTTCGAGCTGATCATTACCGCGCGCGTGCAGCGGATGGATCCGCGGCCGGTGATCGCAATCGGCTACCTCCTGAACGGCATCGGATTCGCCCTGACAGGACTGGCACATACAGTTCCCGCACTCGCGGCGACGGTCGTGGTCTGGACGTCTGGCGAGATGCTCTACTCGCCGATGCGCGGCGCGTTCATGACGCAGCTCGCACCGGAGCGCTACCGCGGCCGCTACATGGGACTTCTCATCATGGCTTGGTCGCTCGGCATGATCTTCGGCCCAACCCTCGGTACGATCCTCTTCGAACGGCATGAGGCGATGCTCTGGAGCGGCTGCGCCGTGCTCGGCGTCGTTTCGGCGGTGCTCGTTATGCCGAAACGGCGTCCGAGCGCCATGTGATGGATTTCACATCGACCGGTGCTGTTGCGCGCATCCGCGGCGCGTGCCGGCGGCTACTTTCGTGTCGTGACCCTCAAAATTGCACTCATTGCAGCGACGTCGCTACTTCTCGTTGCATTCCTGCCGCACAAGGGCGACGGGAAGACGATCGAAGCGATGCGGCGGGCACGCCGGGCGCTCATGAAAGGCGTCGTCCGCAGCGTCTGCCCCGAATGCTACGAAATCGCGGATGAAGACGGCCTGATCACGCGCATCGAGCTGGCGCCGCTCACCCTCGTCGCGGGCGCGCCTACGGAGGGCGATCGAGTCGACATCCTCGCCGAATTCACCGGCGCGCGATACATCGCGGTTTCGGTGGTGAAGACAGCTTGATTCACCACAGAGACACCGAGGACACAGAGGACTGAGAAGGAAAAAATTCTGTGACCTCTGTGTCTCTGTGGTGATCGTCTTTAAGCCAAAACACCACGCCACTTGGCCGATGACACGTCGTAGCCGGGGAAGACGCTCTTCAGCGCGCCGACGCCGAGTTGCTTCGCGAGCAGCTCGCTGAAGACGTCGCGGAAGTCGGTCGTGATGGCGAGATCGCGGTTCTCGTAGAGCTGCTGCGAGCCGAGGCCCGGCCACTTGCCATAGACCTTTCCACCCTTCACGCCACCGCCGAGGACCAGCATCACGTTCGCGTGGCCGTGGTCGGTGCCGCGGTTGCCGTTCTCGCGGACCGTGCGGCCGAACTCCGACATCGTCACGAGCACCACATCGCCCATGCGCGAGCCGAGGTCCTTCGTGAACGCGGCAATCGCATCGGAGAAATTGCGGAGATTGTTCGCGAGCTGCCCCTGCGCGCCGCCTTCGCCCGCGTGCGTGTCCCAGCCGCTGACGTCGGTGAACGCGATCTCCAGCCCCACGTTCGCCTTGATCAATTGCGCGATCTGCTTGAGCGAATTGCCGAGCGTATTGTTGGGATAGACCGCGCCGTTCTCCGGCTGCAGCTTCTGCGGGTCGGCGGTCTTGAGGATCTTCGCCGCTTCGAACGACTCCTTCGCGGTGCCGCCGAGCGCGCCCGCGACGGCGTCCGCGTACATCGACTCGAACGACGTCTGCACCTGGTTGCTCGAAGCGCCGGCGCGGATGCCGAACTGCGACACGTTCTGCATCGCGACCGCGCCGCCCGCACCGGTCAGGATGCGCGGCAGAGCCGGGCCGAGGGCGACGGCGCGCAGCGGCGACGCATCCTTCTCGCTCTTCGACGCGATCGCGCGCGACAGGAAACCATCCTCGGTCGACTTCACGCCGGGCGTACCCGACTCCATGAAGTCCTGCGCGTCGAAATGCGAGCGCGTCGTGTCGGGGCTGCCGACCGCGTGCACGACGGCGAGCGACTTGTCCTTGAAGTACGGGGCAACCGAGGCGAGCGACGGGTGCGCGCCGAAGAAGCCGTCGAGATCGACGACCTGCTCGCGCGGGACGGCGATCGTCGGCCGCGCGTCGTAATACGCCTTCTCGCCGTACGGGACGATGACGTTCAGTCCATCGACCGCGCCGCGCTGAAAGATCGCGACGAGGGTCTTCTTTCCTTTCGTCGTGGCGGCGTTCGCCATCCGGACGAATACGTTGGGCAACAGTCCGCCCGCGACGAGCGCGAGGCCGGACGACTTGAAGAATGTTCTGCGGTTCATCATTGAATTAGTCTCGGGATTGATCTCACTGTCTCTGAAACTCGGGCGAGCCGAGGATCAGCGCGGCGACCGTCGGGATCTGGGTGTTGTCCCACGGGTCCTCGGTCGGCGCCTTGCGTTCGGTAATGCGCGACTTGATCGTCTGGCGCGTGGCGTTGCTGATCTCGCCGCCGGTGAGCGCCACGGCAAGCGCGTCGACTGACTTGTTCGCGTCGGCGGCAGCTTCGGCCGGGATGAGCGACACCACGTCCGCGTGCACGCCCGGCATCTTGTTCGCGGCGAGCGCGAGCGCGAAGTTGAGGCGCGCAAGGAGAGCGCCGGTATTGATCCACGCGCTCGCCTTCTCGGAGTAGCCGGTCGGCGGCTGCGCGCCGTAGAGCGGCTCGCCCATCTGCTGCAGGGATCGCGCGAGCGGCGTCGGGTCGTCGAGGTGTCCGCCGATCGCGCGGACGGCCGACGCGACGTACTCGAACGGCGACTTCACCTTCGCGTCGTAGTACTTCGGTTCCCAGAACTCGGGACTGTCGATGACCGCCTTGACGGTCTGCCGCAGATCGCCGTCCGTGTCGAGGAACCGTTTGGCGACGCGGTTGACGAGCGCCGGCGGCGGATCGTCGGCGACGAGGCGCTGACAGAGCTGATACGCGATGTGATGCGCGGTTGCCGGATGGTGCGCGAGGATGTGAATCATCCGCTCGCCCTCTTCCATGCCGCCGCCCGCCGGGAAGTGAATGCCGAGGACCGTCTTCGGTCCGGCGTCGTGCAGTCCGGGACGGAAGATGAAGTGCGCATCGCCCTGCTGCGGCCGCGTGAGCGACCAGCCGGTGAAGACGCGCGCCAGTTCCGTGACGTCCTTCTGCGTGTAGCCGCCGTCGACGCCGAGCGTGTGGAGCTCCATGATCTCGCGCGCGTAGTTCTCATTGAGACCGCCGCGATTGGCGTTCTTCGGCGCCATCGCCTGCATGAAGCGCTGCGCGCGCTGCGGACGGTTCTCCGGCGCCGCGACGGAGCGGGCGTTGTCGAGATAGATCAGCATCGCGGGCGACTTCGCGGTCGCCATCAACAGGTCTTCGAAGCGTCCCCAGACGTGCGGACGGATCACGTCGCGCTCGTAGCTGGTGAGAAGAAAGCGATCGATCTCTTTTCCGGAGAAAACGTTGAAATGGTTGAACCAGAAATCGACCATTACCTCGTTGAGCTGGCGGTCGGAATCGACGGCGCGGATGAGGCGCTGATCCATCAGCTCCTGGACGACGCGCTGCGGCCGCTTCTCCGGCGGAATCTGCTTGCGCATCTCGGCGAGCATCGCCTTCTGATCGACTTCCTGGCCGGCCTGCGCCGCGGCCTTCGCCTCTTTGCGCGCCTCGAGAATCGGCTTGTAGTACGTCTCGAGGATCTCGTTGTCGCTCATCTTCAGCGTCGGATAGGTGGCGAGGCGCGCCTCGACTTCGCGGTCGGGAATCGCTTCCGGATGAAGCTGCTGCGCGATCCAGACGTCGACGCCGTCTTTGACGACGCGGTCGACATCGCCAGGCCGCGGTCCGAAGGCGAGGCGGTTCAGCGCGTGCAGCGCCCGCTCGCGCTCGGTCAGTTTCTTGTCAGTTCCGGTAAAGGAAACGAGCACGAGCAATAGCGTCGTACCCGCGAGGAGTTTCCGTTTCATGTCTCTTGGACGGTTTACGAGATCGCACGTTTACCGTTGAAGATTCGTACCCTCATCCGCCTTCGGCACCTTCTCCCCTCTCACGAGGGGAGAAGGACGCTCGATTTGAGGGGCATCGCGAGACTCATGTTCGAGTGCCCTTCTCCCCCGGTGACGGGGGAGAAGGTGCCGAAGGCGGATGAGGGGGTGGCACCACCCAGCGATCGACCACATGCGCCTCGAATCCGAACAGCTCTCGCACCACGTCGGCACGCATGACCTCGGCGGGCGACGCGTCGCGGGCGATGCTTCCTTCGCGCATCACGATCATCCGGTCGCTGTACGCCGCGGCCCAGTTGAGGTCGTGGGAGGCGAACACGACGGTGCTGTTCGTCCGATCGACGATCCCGCGCAGCAGACGCGAGAACTGCTGTACGTGCGCGATGTCGAGCGCTGCGAACGGCTCGTCGAGGAGGATCAGGCGCGGCGCACCGGCGAGCACGCGCGCCAGGAAGACGCGCTTCCGCTCCCCTCCGCTCATCTCGTCGAGAAATCGCTGTGCGAGGTACGACGCGTCGCACAACGCCAGCGCCTTTTCCGCCTCGGCGTAATCGGATTCCGATTCGAATGCGAAGCGGCTGAGATACGGCGCACGGCCCGAGACGACGACGTCGATCGCCTTCATCGTGAAGACGTCCTCGCTCTCCTGCGGCAGGTAGCCGACGTGTCGCGCGTACTCCTTCGCCATCCAGTCGGAGCGTCCATCGAGCACGACCTCGCCTCGCTGCGGCGTCAGGACACGCGCGATCAGTTTCAGCAGCGTCGACTTCCCGGAGCCGTTCGGACCGGCGAGCGCTATGAGCGCGCCGCCATCGTCGACGTGCAGCGTGACGTCGCTCGCTCCCCGGCGGCCATTGTATGAATACGACACGTTCTCGACGCGCAGCATCAGCGCCCGCTCCGCAGCAACGAGAGGAAGAACGGGACGCCGAGGAGCGCGGTGATGGCGCCGACCGGCAGCTCGACGGGCGCGATGGCGATGCGCGCGACCGTGTCGCTCGCCACGAGCAGCGCCGGCCCCGCGAGCACGCAGAGCGGGAGCAGGAATCGATAGTCGCGGCGCCAGATCAGGCGTACGAGGTGCGGCACGAGCAGGCCGACGAAGCCGATGATCCCGCTCACCGCGACGGCGGCGCCCGTGACGATCGACGCCGCTCCGAAGCCGATCAGCTTCACGCGCTCCACGTTGACGCCGTGCGCGCGCGCGTCGTCTTCGCCGAACGCGAGCATCCGGAGATCGTTCGCGATGAAGATGAGGATCGTCGTCGCAACGACGAACATCGCGCCGAGGAGGATCGCGTCGTTCCAGGAAGCGCCGGCGAGCGATCCCATCATCCAGCGCAGCGCCGACGACATGTCGCTCGCCGGGGCCAGCGCGAACGCGATCAGGATGATCGCTGAGAAGAGCGCGTTGAGGATCAATCCCGACAGGAGAAGCCGCGTCGTGTCGGTGCGTCCGCGGCGCCGCGCCACGAGAAAGACCGCGACCGTCGCGCCGCACGCGCCTGCGAACGCGACCACCGGCACGAGACCGGGAACGCGGCCGAGACCGAGCGCCGTCACGACCGCGGCGCCGCACGCCGCGCCGCCGGAGACGCCGAGGATGAACGGATCGGCGAGCGGATTGCGGAGCAGCGTCTGGAACGTGACGCCGGCGACGGCTAGCGTCGCGCCGATCAGCGCGGCGACGATGACGCGCGAGAGGCGAATGCGGATCAGAACCGCGCGCGCCGTCTCGTCGCCGGAGAGCGCGCTGCGCCAGGAGACGTGCGCGGCGCCGAGGGAAGCCGCGGCGATGATGATCGCGACGAGGAGAATCGCGAGCAGCAGGACGCCTTTCTTCAGTGCGACTTCTCCCACGCGTCGATGATCGCGTTCAGGTTCGCTGCCGCGTCGACGACGTGGGGGCCGGGGCGCGTGAAGCGGTTCTCGTCGATCGGAACGATTCGGCTCTTGGTCCGCAGCTCCGGCGCCGCGCGGAGCAGCGGCTCCAGGTCGAGACGCGACGAGTGCAGGATGATGTCGGGCGGCTTTGCCACCACGCTCTCGAGCGAATACTGCGGCCACCCGGTCACCTCGACCGCGTTCTCCGCGCCGCAGAGGCGCATGAGATCGTCGATGAACGTGTCGCGTCCGCCGACGTACAGCGGCTGATTCCAGGCCGCGAACAGAATGCGCGGCGGATGCTTGCGAACCCGCCGCTCCTTCGCCAGTCCGTCGCGTACCGCGCGCGCCGCTTCGTTCGCGTGCGGCGCGTGCAGGAGCGCGCCGAGTTGCAGCATCACCGGCGCCACTTCGTCGAGGCGGTCGGTCTTGATCACTTCGAGCGGGAGGTGCGCCGCGCGGAGCGCCGTCACGTTCGCGCTCGACGACGCCAGCACGACGTCGGGCTTCGCTGCGACGATCCGCTCGATGCTCGGCTCCTGGCCGCCGACCTTGGGCAGCTTCTTCGCGGCGGCGGGCGAGTCGGAGAAATCGTCAGTCGCGACGATGTGATCTCCCGCGCCGATCGCGAAGACGATCTCGGTGAGGTTTGGCGCGAGCGTGATGACGCGGGTGGCGCCGGCAATCTTGCCGGCGATCGCCGGCGGGATTGCCGGCGCCACACCACAAACAAGAACCGCGGCGCAGAGGCCGCGGTTTACGAGGGACCGGAGTGCGGGAGCGCTAAGACTCACCGCCCTCCTCCTCGTCGAGATCGTTCGCGATGCCAAGACGGGCGCAGGCGGCGCTGTACATCTGCTTGGACGCGTTGATCGCGTTCTGCAGCTCGGCGATGCGATCCTTGACCTTGGCAAGTTCCTCTTCGATCTGATCCTTCAGATCGCTGATCTCCTGCTTCGTCACCTGCAGAGTCGTTTCGTAGAACTTGCGCTGTTGATCGGTGATCACTGCCATCTCAAAACCCTCCCGTTTGGACTCGACCGGTCATAGTTTAAAGGCGACCACCACGGCCGTCCACGACTTCACACGCACGCCTTCTTTGGTTCCAGGCGCGAAGGTCGAATTGCGAACCGTCTGCAGCGCCGCTTCGTTGATGCCGACGGGGCGATTGACGCCGCTCAGCACCTTCGCGTCGAGCACGCGTCCCGTCTCGGAGACGAGCACGTTGACGATGACCGTCCCCTCGACGCGCTGCGCACGCGCCAGCGCCGGGTAAATCGTAGCTGCCTGGCGGAGCATGCGCGCCGGACTGAGCCCCTCGGAGCCCGGCGGCACGAGATCGCCCTCGTGAACACGCGGCGCCTCGGCGGCCGCCGGCTGCGGCGCCGGAGCCGGACGCGACTCGACCACCGGCTGCGGCGCGGGTGCGACCGGAACCGGTGCAGGCGCCGGAGCGACGGGGTTCGTCTGCGCAGCCTGCGCCGGTGCAGGCGCAGGCGTCGGACGCGCGACGACCGGCGCTGCCGCGACCGTGGCGGCGGCCTGCTGCGCGGCTTGTTGCGGGGTCTTGCCCTGCTGTTCGAGCTTGAGGCGCTCCGCGTCGAGACGCTTCTTCACCTCCGCGTCGATCTTCGCCTGATCGAGCGCGGTGGTCGTCGGCGCGGCATTCGTCGGTGCGGCGCTCGACGTGAGCGGTGCAGCGGTTGTCGTGGCCGTTGTTGCCGACGGAGCAGCGGCGATTGGCTTCGCCGCGGTCGACGTTGCCGGCGCGGTGGTGTTCCCCTTGCCGCGGAAGAGCAAGAAAGCGCCGATGCCGAGCACGACGACGACGACGCCGATGATCGCCGGCATCATGTTCGACTTCTTCGGCTGGTCGTAAGCGGCGACGGCGGGGGCGACTGCCGGGGCGGCATGCATCGGCGCCGCAGCGACCGGAACGGCCGCCGGCGCCATCACTGCCGCCGGCTTCGGCGCCGGAACCGGAACGAACGGCTCCGGCTCGTGCATGTGTGCATGCGCCGGCGCTTCTTCGCCGAGGCGGTGCATGTAGATCGCGAGGTCGGCGCTGGTCGGCGTCGGCCTGAAGCTGTAGAGGACCTGATCGAGATCGCGCGCCATCTCGCCCGCGGTCTGGTACCGCTTCTCGGGCTCTTTCTGGAGCGCCTTGAGAACGATCGCGTCGATCTCCGGCGTCACCTCGTCGTTGTACTGCGACGGCGCGACGACGCGCGCCTCGCGCACCTGTTCGAGGATCGACAGCTCGTTGTCGCCCGTGAAGAGGCGGCGTCCGGTGAGCATCTCGAAGAGCACCGTCGCGAGCGCGAAGATGTCGGAGCGCTTGTCGATGTTGCGTCCCCAAGCCTGCTCGGGTGACATGTACTGCAGCTTCCCTTTGAGCGCCCCCGCCTGCGTGTGCGAGGCCTTCGACGCCGCCTTCGCGATGCCGAAGTCGCACAGCTTGATGTCGCCCTCTTCGGAGATGAGGACGTTCTGCGGGGAAACGTCGCGGTGCACGAGGCCGAGCTCGCGGTCGTCGAAGTCGCGCTTGCGGTGCGCGTAGTCGAGCGCCGCCGCGATCTTCGACGCGACGAAGAGTCCCAGCTCGATCGACATCGGCTGGTCGCGTTCCTGCGCGCGCTTGAGGATCGTCTTCAGGTCCGACCCGTCGACGTACTCCATCGCGATGTAGTACGAGCTCTGGATCTTGCCGAGGTCGTAGATGTGGATGATGTTGTTGTGGTTGAGCTGCGCGGCGAGCTTCGCTTCATCGATGAACATCTCGATGAAGTCCTGGTTGTCGGAGAGGTGCGGCAGGATCTTCTTGATCGCGACGATCTTCTGGAATCCCTCGACGCCCCGCATCCGCGCCTTCCACACTTCGGCCATCCCGCCGACCGCGATCTTCTCGAGCAGCACGTACTGCCCGAACTTGATCCCGTCCTTCGGCTCCTCTTCTTCGACGTGAGCCGGAGGCGGCGGAACAGGCGCGATCACCGGCGACGACACCGGCATCTTGTCCGCCGAAATCGGAGGGGAAACGACCGGGATCCTCTCGGTCTTGAATGACGGCGCGGCCGGAGCAGGCGCCGGCGGAGCAACCGGTTTGGCAGGAGCAGGAGCGGGCGCGACCGGCGGAGCCTGCGGCACAGGACGCGGCGCGCGGACGGTTCGGTCGAGGCCGGAGAGCGTGTCCTCGAGCATCTTGTCGAGCGCCACGTTCTCCGACGCCGTTCTCGGCTTCGGCGCCTGCGGCGTGGGCGGTGCGACCGGCGTCGGCGCGGGAGGCTTCGGCGTGGGCGTCGGTGTGGTGCCGGCCTGCGTCTTCTTCTGCGGCATCACGCCCGCGAGCGTGTCTGCCAGCATCTTGTCGAGATCATCGGTCTGCTTCGCCATTGTTTTCCTGACTCCGGGTGAGGATACGGTTGGATCGTCTGCG
>DASYSN010000255.1:0-4585 GCA_036003305.1 Thermoanaerobaculia bacterium | reverse complement strand
CAACTTCGATGCTAGCTCGCTCGGCGATCTGGCCAAGGGGTTGGCGTCGACGCGGCAAGCGACGCTGACACTGGTCCGCTCCCTCGATGACGAGGCGTGGAGCCGCCGCGGCATCGCAAGCGACAACCCCGTGAGCGCCCGCGCCCTGGCGTGGATCATCGCCGGCCACGAGCGGCACCACGTCGGCATCTTGAAGGAGCGCTACGGGATCGCGACGTAGCGGACGACGGCGAGGTAGTGCAGCACGCTCCCGGCGAGGACGAAGAGGTGCCACACCCCGTGTGAGTACGGGATCCGCTTCGACATGGCGTAGAAGAAGATGCTGATCGTGTAGACGATGCCGCCGGCGATCAGGAGCGAGATTCCGGGCCGGGGGAGGGCGTGCGACAGCGGCGAGAAGGCGACGACGACCAGCCATCCCATCGCGACGTAAAGCACGACGGAGAGGGTGCGGTAGCGTCCGTGAAAGACGGCGTCCTTCACCACGCCCGCCACCGCGATGCTCCAGACGATCGCGAAGAGCCACCAGCCCCACGAACCGCGCAGTGTCACGAGCGTGAACGGCGTGTAGGTGCCGGCGATCAGCAGGTAGATCGCGCAGTGGTCGAAGACGTGAAACACGCGCTTCGCACGACCGCGAAGCGCGTGGTAGAGCGTGGAGCTGAGGTAGAGGAGCAGCAACATCCCGCCATAGATCGCCACCGCCGTGATCCGCCGCGCGCCGCCGTTGACCGACGCCAGCGTGACCACAACCGAAGTCCCGATCAGCGCCAGGACGGAGCCGACGATATGGGTGATGCTGTTGAAGCGTTCGCCGGGAAGCATTTTCAGTCCTCGGTCCTCGGTCCTCGGTCCTCGGTTTTCTGATCCGAGGACTGAGGACCGAGGACCGAGGACTCTCCTAGAACGGCACTTCCTCGTCCTCGTCCATGACGTCCGGGCCGGACGAGGCGCCGCCGCCCTTGCGGGCGCCGGTGTATCCGCCGCCGCTGCCGCTTCCGCCGCCTTCGTCGCCGCGGCGGTCGAGCATCTTCATGTCGCGCGCGATGATCTCGGTGCGGTAGCGCTTCTGGCCGGATTCTTTGTCGTCCCAGCTATCGGTGCGGATGGAGCCTTCGATGTAGACGAGCTTTCCCTTGCGGAGATACTGGCCGCAGATCTCGCCGAGACGCGCCCAGGCGACGATGTTGTGCCATTCGGTGCGCTCCTGCTTTTCGCCGTTTTTGTCGGTGAACCGCTCGTCGGTCGCGACGGTGAACTTCGTGACGGTCTGGCCGCCGGGGGTCGAGCGCACTTCGGGGTCTTTTCCGAGCCGCCCGACAAGGATGACTTTATTGATCATGTTCTTTCTCCTGTTTCGTGGAGCCGCAGCGACTTGGCGTGGACTCTGGACACGAGTGTGGGTAGGCGATTGTAATCGCAGGTGCCATGAAGTGTGTCATCCAGAGAGTCCGAAGCGCGTCCGTCACGGTGAACGATCAGGTCGTCTCTACGATTGGTAGCGGCATGGTCGTGCTCGCGGCCGTCGAGAAAGGCGATCCGGAGCAGAAAATGGTCGACGCCGCCCGCAAGATCCGCGAGTTGCGCATCTTCAGCGACGACGCCGGAAAGATGAATCGCGACGTCACGGACGCCGGCGGCGAGATCCTCGCCGTCTCCCAGTTCACGCTGGCGGGCTCGATCGCCCGCGGCCGGCGCCCGAGCTTCGACAACGCCGAGGAGCCGGAGCGCGCCCGCGATCTGTTCGAACGATTCGTCGCGGAGCTCGGCGCGAGCGGGATTCCGGTGAAGACGGGACGGTTCAGGGAAATGATGATCGTCGCGCT
This sequence comes from Thermoanaerobaculia bacterium, assembly GCA_036003305.1. GTDB lineage: Bacteria > Acidobacteriota > Thermoanaerobaculia > Gp7-AA8 > Gp7-AA8 > DASXHZ01. The sequence goes on along the minus strand of DASYSN010000255.1, from coordinate 2,759 downwards.
GGAAAACGATGGGCCGGTGACGTTCGTGCTGGAGATGTGATCTGGCATACTCCCGCCCCTATGCCTTACGACCCCAGCAGCATCGAACCGAAGTGGCAGCGCGCGTGGGCCGAGGCGCGGGTGGCGGAGGTCGACGTCACGGCGCCCGGCGAGAAGTTCTACATGCTGAACATGTTTCCGTACCCGTCGGGCGACCTCCATGTCGGCCACGGCCGGAACTACATCCTCGGCGACGCGCTCTACCGCTACTTCCGGATGCGCGGCCGCGTGGCGCTCAATCCGATGGGTTGGGACGCGTTCGGGCTGCCGGCGGAAAACGCCGCGATCAAGCGGCGCATCCACCCGCGCGAATGGACCCACGGCAACATCGCGCGGATGAAGGCGCAGTTCGAGCGCTGGGGCATCCTCTACGACTGGTCGAAGGAGCTGGCGAGCTGCGATCCCGAGTACTACAGGTGGAACCAGTGGCTCTTCATCCAGCTCTTCAAACGCGGCCTCGCGTACCGCGGCAAGGCGCCGGTGAACTGGTGCCCGGCCGACCAGACCGTGCTCGCGAACGAGCAGGTGATCGACGGGCGCTGCGACCGCTGCGGCAGTGAAGTCGTCCAGCGCGAGCTGGAGCAGTGGTTCCTGAAGATCACCGACTACGCCGATCGTCTCGACGCCGGTCTCGACCGGCTGGACCACTGGCCGGAGAAGGTGAAGACGATGCAGCGGAACTGGATCGGCCGCTCGGTCGGCGCCGACGTCGAGTTCCAGGTGCCATCGCTCGAAAAATCGATCCGAATCTTCACGACGCGTCCCGACACGATCTACGGCGCCACGTTCATGGTCCTCGCGCCGGAGCATCCCGACGTCGCGGCGCTCATCGCCGATCATCCGGATCGGACTTCCGTCGAGCAGTGGATCGCGGGAGTCCGCAATCAGTCGAACCTCGAGCGGCAGGAGGCGGGGAAGGAAGGGCGCTTCACCGGCAAGTACGCGGTCAATCCGTTCACGAACGGAATGATCCCGATCTGGCTCGGCAACTTCGTGCTGATGCAGTACGGCACCGGTGCGATCATGGCGGTGCCCGGCCACGACGAGCGCGACTACGAGTTCGCGCAGCAGTACGGGCTGAAAGTACGGCGGGTCGTCGCCCCCGGCGACTCATCCACGGCCGGAGGCGATCTGCCGTACAGCGACAAGGAGAACGGCGTCGCGGTCAACTCGGCGGTGATCGAGGGTCTCCCGACACCGAAAGCGCTGCCGAAGATCATCGACGAGATCGAGCGCCGCGGCATCGGAAAGAACATGGTCCGCTACCGGCTGCGCGACTGGCTCATCTCGCGCCAGCGCTACTGGGGCACGCCGATCCCGATGCTGTACTGCGAGAAGTGCGGGATCATCCCGGTGCCGGAGGAGCAGCTTCCGGTCGAGCTGCCGCTCGACGTGGCGTTCACGGGGCGCGAGGGAAACCCGCTCGCGAAGGACGACCGTTTCGTCAACGCGACCTGTCCGCAGTGCGGCGGACATGCCCGCCGCGAGACGGACACGATGGACACGTTCGTCGATTCGTCGTGGTATTACCTCCGCTTCATCACGCCGCGCGACTCGACCAAGATCTTCGACACGCAACTCGTCAATCGATGGCTCCCGGTCGATCAGTACATCGGCGGGATCGAGCACGCGATCCTACACCTGCTCTACTCGCGTTTCGTCACGCGCGTGCTCCACGACATGGGGCTGGTCGCGTTCGAGGAGCCGTTCGCGCGGCTGTTCAATCAGGGGATGATCATCAAGACCGGGTACCGCGATCCGGCGGCGAACATGATGTGGGTCCCGTTCGCCGAGATCGAGTGGAAGGACGGCGACGCCATCCGGAAGGACACCGGGACGAAGCTGATCCCGGAGCTGGCGAAGATGTCGAAGTCGCAATTCAACGTCGTCCCGCCGGACGACCTGATCGCGCGCTATGGCGCCGACACGGAGCGCGTCTACACGCTCTTCATCGCGCCGCCCGAGAAGGAAGCGGAATGGTCCGACGAGGGCGTCATCGGCGCGTACCGGTTCCTCGGGCGTGTCTGGCGTCAGGGCGAAGAGATCGCGGCCGGCCGGATGTCGGGCGGTGCGAGCGGCGAGCGCGTCATCCGCAAGATGCATCAGACGATCGATGCGGTGACGCGGCGCATGGAGCGGTTCGAGTTCAACACGACGATCTCGTTCCTGATGGAGCTGTCGAACGCGATCGGCGATCACCTCGCGGGCGGCGGCGACCTCGGCCCGGCGCGCGACGCGTACTCCGTGCTGCTGCAGATGCTCCATCCGTTCGCGCCGCATGTCACGGAAGAGCTGTGGGAGATGCTCGGGCACGGCGGGATGGTGCTGAAGTCGCGGTGGCCGATCGCCGATCCGGCGCTGATGCAGGAGGACGTCGTCACGATCGTCGTGCAGGTCAACGGAAAACTGCGCGGTCAGATCGAGGTCGCGAATCCGCCGGAGGAGAAGCGCGTGTTCGAGGCGGTCGACGCGAACGAGAAGGTGCAGCAGTGGATCGCCGGAAAGCAGATCGTGAAGCGAATCTATGTGCCGGGTAAACTGGTGAACGTGGTGGTGAAATGAGAAACCCAGTGGTCGGGGGCCGGTGGCCGGTTGCCGGATGGTTGTTGGTGCTGGTTGCGCTGAGCGGGTGCGGGTACGGGCTCGTCGGGAAGGGCAATTCGCTGCCGCCGACGATTCACACGATCCAGGTGCCGGCGTTCGTGAACAAGACGACGCGC
>DASYSN010000254.1:0-7348 GCA_036003305.1 Thermoanaerobaculia bacterium | reverse complement strand
TTCATCGACATGCTCGCCTACGAGCGCGAATCCGATCAGTCGCTCGTCCTCGGCGCAGGCGTCCCCGAGGCGTGGTTGAAGGACGGCGTCAGCGTCCGCAACCTGCGCACGATCTACGGTCCGCTGACGTTCTCCGCGAAGGGGAATGTCGTGAAGGTTTCCGGTGTGAAGGTTCCGCCGGGAGGCATCGTCCTGATGCTGCCGAATCGCGACGTGAAGGTGATCCGAAGCTTGCCGGCGAAGGTAACGCTCAGTGTTCGTTGAGAAGGGTCTCGAGTTGGGTCATTCGTTGCTGAATCAACTCGACCTCTTCTTTGATCTCCGCCATCTCTGAACCCAATGCAAGATGGTCGACCTTCTCGTCGATCCGTGACAGGCGGTCTTCGACCGAGGCCATTTGACCTTTGAGACCGGCGACTTCCTTTTCGAGATCGCGAACGGCGCCACGCATGAGCACCATTTCCGTTTCCAGAATGCCGAGTCGCTTGTAGACAGTGTCGAATCCCGTCAGAGTTTCGTCGCGGAAGGCTCGGAGCTCCTGCTCCAGCGATTCGTTTATGAGACGTTGCATGTCAGGAATCGCCACTTCCCGGTGGAACCGCAACATGTCCGGGACCGCGACTTCCCGGTGGAACCGCATGAGTGTTTCGAACAGATCCGCGGCCACGACGGAATTCTACCTCGGTCTTCCGACTACTCTCGCTCCAACACCACCGCCACGCCCATCCCGCCCGCGGCGCAGATAGTCACGAGTCCGTACTGCTGGCCCGTGTGCTGGAGCTCGTTGCAGACGGTGGTGATGATGCGGGCGCCGGTGGCGCCGAAGGGGTGGCCGAGGGCGATGGAGCCGCCGGTGCGGTTGATGGCTTCGGGGTCGATGTCGCCGATGGGCTCTTCGCGACCGAGCTTTTCCTTCGCGATCTTCTTTGAGCCCATCCACTGAATGTTGGAGAGCACCTGCGCGGCGAAGGCTTCGTGCATCTCGATCACGTTGATGTCCTTGAGCGTCAGCTTCGCGCGGTCGAGGGCGATCGGGAGCGCGAGGACCGGGCCCTGAAGCAACTGGTCGAACGGATCGATCGCGGAGTACGCGTACGACTTGATGAAACCGATCGGCTTGATGCCGGCGGCCTTCGCCTTGTCCTCCGACATCAGCAGCACCGCGGCGGCGCCGTCGGTGAGCGGCGACGAGTTGCCGGCGGTGATCGTGCCGTACTTGCGATCGAAGACCGGCTTCAGCTTCGCGAGGCCTTCGAGCGTGGAATCGCCGCGAATGAGATTGTCGGTCTCGACGACCGATTCGTACTTCGGCGGCACGACGACGGTCATCACTTCTTCCTTGAAGCGGCCGTTCTCGGTTGCGGCGGCGGCGCGGGTGTGGCTCTGGAGCGCGAAACGGTCCTGCGCTTCGCGCGTGATGCCGTTCTCCTTCGCCATCTTTTCGGCCGACTGGCCCATCGTCAGGCCGGTCGTCGATTCAGCGATCGCCGGCGCGTCGGGTGCGAGGTCCTTCAGCTTCACCTTGCGGAACGAGCCGAGCTTGCCGCCGACGCTCTTCTGCTTGCTCGCGGTGACGAGCGCGTCGGAGAAATTCTTCGAGAAGAGGATCGGGATGTCCGACAGCGACTCGGTGCCGCCCGCGATCACGGTGTCGGCGTAGCCGCGAAAGATCAGGTCGGCGCCGGAGGTGATCGCCTGCGCGGCGGAGTCGCACGCCTTGCCGACGGTGTAGCCGGGAATCCGCTTCGGCAGCCCCGTGCCGAGGATGATCTCGCGCGCGACGTTCGGCGCCTTCACCGACGGGATCACGTTCCCGAAGATGAGCTCCTGCACCTCGTTGGGATCGATGCCGCTGCGCTGCACCAGCTCCGCGACGACCATCTTGCCGAGGTCGAGAGAGGTGAGGGCGGAGTAGACGGTGCCGGACTTCGCAAACGGCGTCCGCAGTCCGCGAACGACTGCGACGCGCGGAGTGTATTGCCACATGGCGGCGAGGATAGCACTCGCAAGAGCAATGCAAAATGCCGATACAATCGGTTGCCGAGGAGGCGCCGATGACGGTCGTGGCCCCGGTGCTCGAAACGAATCCGCTGCGCGAAGGACTCGAGCAGGAACGTGTTCCGGACGCCTCGTGTCTGGTCATCTTCGGCGCGTCCGGCGACCTGACGCACCGCAAGCTCCTGCCGGCGCTCTACTCGCTCGCGCACGACGGTTTGCTGCCGTCCGGCCAGACGATCATCGGCTTCGCGCGGCCGGACTACACCGACGACGCGTTCCGGATGGACATTCGCGAGGCGTGCAACAAGTACGCGCGCACGCGTCCCGTCGACGAGGCGGTGTGGGAGAACTTCGCGAAAGGCCTCTTCTACGTTCAGGGCGACTTCGGCGACTCCGCGGCGTACCTCCGACTCAAAGACAAGCTCGCGGAGTGCGACAAGACCCGCGGCACCGGCGGACGGCGCCTCTATTACCTCGCGGTCCCGCCCAACTTCTTTCCCGTAATCTGCGAGTTCCTCGGCGGCGAGGGGATGGTCACCGATCCCGAGCGCGGCGGACCGTACACCCGCGCGATCATCGAAAAGCCGTTCGGCCACGACCTCGCCTCGGCGAAGGAACTGAATCGCGTCGCGGTCACGACGTTCCGCGAGCGGCAGGTCTTCCGCATCGACCACTACCTTGGCAAGGAGACCGTTCAGAACCTGATGGTCCTCCGATTCGCGAACGGGATCTTCGAACCGTTCTGGAATCGTCAATATATTGACCATGTGCAGTTGACGGTCGCTGAGTCGCTCGGCGTGGAGAAGCGCGGCAACTACTTCGACAACGCCGGCATCGCGCGCGACATCATCCAGAACCACATGCTGCAACTGCTCTCGCTCACCGCGATGGAGCCGCCGGTCGCGTTCGACGCCGACGCCGTGCGCGACGAGAAGGTGAAGGTGCTCCGCGCGCTGCGCGAGTTTCCGAAGGGGAACGAAGAGTCGATGGCCGTTCGCGGCCAGTACACCGACGGCTCGGTTCTCGGCGAGCTGGCGCCGGGATACCGCAAGGAAGAAAACGTCCGCCCCGACTCGCACACCGAGACGTTCGCGGCGCTGAAGGTCTACATCGACAACTGGCGCTGGGCCGACGTGCCGTTCTACCTCCGCGCCGGCAAACGGCTGCCGAAACGCGTGACCGACATCTCGATCCAGTTCCGGCCGGCGCCGTATCCGCTGTTCAAGAAGGTCTCGGGCGTGCGGACGCAGCCGAATGTCCTCGCGATCCGCATCCAGCCGGATGAAGGGATCTCGCTCAAGTTCGATTCGAAGGTTCCTGGGCCGGTCGTCCGGACCGCGCCGGTGACGATGGAGTTCCGGTACGCGACGTCGTTCGGAGCCGAACCCCCCGAGGCGTATGAGCGGCTCCTGCTCGAGACGATGCTCGGCGACTCGACGCTGTTCGCGCGCCGCGACGAGGTCGAGACCGCGTGGGCGTGGCTCGATCCGCTGTTGACCGCCTGGGCTTCCGATGCGCGGATGCCGGACGCCTATCCCGCGGGAACGTGGGGTCCCGACGCGGCGGACGCGCTTCTTGCAGCGGACGGGCGCAAGTGGAGACGGCCCTGAGCGAAACATGACCGCAGACGAGCTGACATCGGGGCACGACGTCAAAGTCGACTCCGCGTCGATCGAGGAGACGCTCGCGGAGCTGTGGCGCGTCGAGAAGAAGGACCACGATAACGCGGTAACGCGCGCCGCGCTCTGGAACGTCGTGGCGCATTCGGCGACGCCGGAGCACCACACCGAGGCGAGCGAAGTGCTCGGGAAAACATCGATCGTCGTGCCGCAGCGGACGATCGTGGTACGCGCCACTCCGGCGGGACCGACGGAGATGTCGTCGTGGATCAGCGCGAACTGCCATCTCCTCGGTGAGGGCAAGCAGGTTTGTTCCGAGGAGATCGCGATCATTGCGGGCGGCGATCGCGTGGCGCGCGTGCCGCCGCTGGTGAGCGCGCTGCTGATTCCCGACATGCCGGTCGCAGTGTGGTGGCTGGGCGATCTGCCGCACGAGAACGCGGCGTATGTCGCCGCGCTGCTCGAGCCGGCCGACCGGCTGATCGTCGACTCGGCGGCGTTCGACAATCCGGCCGACCTCGAGATCGTCGCGCGCGTGGCCCAGAAGACGATGACCGCGCCGGCGGACCTGAACTGGATCCGTCTCGAGGAGTGGCGCATCGCCACCGCCTCGCTCTTCGATCCGCCGGAGATGCGGTCGAAGCTCGCGCACGTGCGGCGCATCCGCATCCTGACCGACTGCATGCAGCAGAACTATTTCGGCGAACGGATCGAAGGGCTGCTGTTCGCATCGTGGATCCTGGCGCAGGCGGGATGCGAGATCGAGCGCGTCGACCTCGAGATCGAGGAGCGGCAGTCGCTCCGCCGCGGATTGTTGCGCGTCGGCGTGACGATGGAGGATGGCTCGGTCGCCTACGTCGAGCGCGATCTGGAGCGCGGCATCCTCATCACGCGCTACGACGGGCACGTCATCGTGCCGGAAGGGGTGACGCGGGCGCAGAAGCGGACGACCGATCAGCTCATCGTCCGCGAGCTGAACGACCCATCGAGCGACCGGCTGCTGCTGAAGGTGCTTCCGGTCTCGGTGGAGCTGGCGAAGCGGGTCGCCTGATGAATCTTCGCATCTTCGACTCGAAGGACGAACTGGCGCGCGGGATGGCCCGCGCGATCGCCGAGCGCGCGCTCAATGACGGTAGCGACGGCGCGGTGATCGCGCTCTCGGGCGGCTCGACGCCCGTTCCCGTCTACGAGATCCTCGGACGCGACGACGCCTTACGAGAGCGGCGCGTCATCTGGGTCGTCGTCGACGAGCGCTATGTGCCGGAGGACGACACCCAGTCGAACTCCGCGATGATCCGCCGTACGCTCTTCGCGCGCGGCATCGCGCCGGCGCACCGGTTTCTTCGTTTCAAGACGGAGCTGAACGATCCGGAGGCGACGGCGCGCGAGTTCGAGCGCGAGTGGCACGACCTCGGGATCGAGAAGCTCGATGCGGTCGTCCTCGGCATCGGCGACGACGGCCACACGGCATCGCTCTTCCCCGGGACGGACGCGTTGAACGTCGAAGACCGCATTGCGACGCCGGTGTTCGTCGAGAAGCTCGACATGTGGCGAGTGACGATTACGAAGCCGGTGATCCGCGCCGCGAGCTTGCGGATGGTGGAGGCGGCGGGGGAGCCGAAGCGCGACGTTCTCCGGGCCATTCGCGAGGGCGCCGACTATCCGATCGCCCAGGCGACGAGCGGCGTCGAGACGTGGTGGTTTCTCGATCGGGCCGCCGCACCCTAAAATACTTTGTGTGACTGAGCCGGTCCGCATCGGCGACCACGCATTCGCGAACCTTCGCTACATCCGCGATGCCATGGAGCGCGCCACCGCCTTCACGTCAATCCCCGGCGTCGGCGGCATCATCATCGGCGTCAGCGCGATCGTCACGGCGGTCGTGGCACAGCCGCTCCGCGGCGATCGATGGTTGGCCGCGTGGCTGATCGACGCGATGTTCGCCGCGGTCGTCGCATTCATTCTGATGTCCCGCAAGGCATCGCGCGCCGGCGTGACGTTGCGCTCGCCCGCCGCGCGGCGCTTCTTCGTCAGCTACTTCGCGCCGATCGCCGCGGCCGCGCTGATGACGATCGCCGTCGTGCGCGCAGGCGATCACGCGCTGCTGCCGGCGCTCTGGCTGCTCAGCTACGGCGCCTCGTTCATCGCCAGCGGCGCTTTTTCAATCCGCGTCGTGCCGCTGATGGGGATTTGCTTCATGATGCTCGGCATCGCTTCCCTCTTCATCCCGTTCGGCAACATCCTGCTCGCCGCCGGCTTCGGCGGCTTACACATCGTGTTCGGATTCATCATTGCGAGGAACTATGGCGGCTAGAGCACAACGAAACGCGACGCCTGGCGACGAGTCGCGCGTCATCGAGAAGCGAACGATTCCCGATTTCGACCGCAAGATTCACGAGAGAACGCGGCTCGCGATCATGAGCGCGCTCGCGGTGAACGAGAAACTGACCTTCGTCGAGCTGCGCGACATCGTGCAGACGACGGACGGCAACATCAGCGTTCACGCGCGGAAGCTCGAGGACGCGGGATACCTCACGATGAAGAAGTTCTTCGTCGGACGCATTCCGCGGACGGAATACCAGGTAACCCCGGCGGGGCGGCGCGCGTTCGAGAAGTACATCGCGCACATGGAAGCGCTGGTGAAGACGAACAAGAAGTAGCGTTTCGGAAACACCAGTTTCGTTCCGCGGCGGCGCGGGGTCTAAGCCGGCATGAACACGATGTCGCGCTCACTCATCACCACCGCGTCGCTGGTCCTCGGCGCCGTCCTCTGTATCGGTCTCAGCGGGGTACCGGCGGCTTCGCAGGCGCAGACGAAAAACGCCGGCAGGATTGCCGGCGCCACACTGGCCCCGGTCGCGCCGATCTGGCTCTCCGACTCCGACGGGCAGGAGCTGACGCTCGAGGAGCTGTCGGCGCGGACGGCGATCCACGGCATGCTCTCCCTCACCGAGATCGAACTGCGCTTCCGCAATCCGAAGGCGCGCCGGATGGAGGGCCGCTTCAGTTGCACGCTGCCGGCAAACGCCGCGATCAGCCGCTTCGCGAAGGAAGTGAACGGGACGCTGATGGAAGGCGAAGTCGTCGAGCGCCTGCGCGCGAATCAGGTCTACGAACAGTTCCTGCATCAGATGCGCGATCCGGCGCTACTGGAGCAGGACCAGGGGAATCGCTTCTCGGCGCGCATCTTTCCTATCGATCCGAATGCGCAGGTGCGAATTCTCCTCTCGTACTCGCAGCTCCTCCCGATGCACGACAACGTGCGGACGTACTCGTTCCCGCTGCGCGGGCTGTCGAAGGTCGGCAAGTTCAGCTTCCGCGCGTTCGTGACGCCGTTGCAGGGGGAGAGCATTTCGGAAAAAGACGCCGGCAGGATTGCCGGCGCCACACACACGACGGCGGACATCTACTCGATCGATGAGCATGACTACACGCCGGCTCACGACGTCGAGATCGCGTTCCATCCGACGGCGGCCGCGCCGCGTGCGCAGACGATCCGCGCGGGCGACTTCTACATCGCATCGTTCCGTCCCGACGTGCCGATGGCCAAGGTCTCGCCGCCGCACGACTGGCTTTTTTTCGTCGACACCTCGGCGTCGGCGGCAGAGTCGCAGTCGCATCGCATTCGCGCGCTGGAGCAGGTGATCGCGTCGCTGCCGGAATCCGATCGGGTCCAGCTCGTCGCGTTCGACCAGGAGTTCGCCAATGTCAGCAGCCCCGGCGCTCTCAAA
>DASYSN010000253.1:0-6360 GCA_036003305.1 Thermoanaerobaculia bacterium | reverse complement strand
GCGATGTTGTCGAGATGGCGGCCGGCGACGAGGGATTCGGCTTCGAGGGCGGCGGTGATGATGGAGAGGGGAGATGGGAGATGGGAGAGGGGAGAGGGGAGAGCGGAGAGGGCAGAAAGGGCTGCGGCGTAGGCGCCGGCTACGGCGCTGGCGGCGCTGCCTCCCATGCCGCCCGAGAGGGCGAGGCCTTTGTCGATCGAGACGATGACGTTGTCTTCGCGGCGGTTGGCGCGGAGCCAGGCGATGGCGGCGATGGCGGCGGCGTTGCGGGATGGATCGCGAGGGAGCAGATCGGCGTCGCGGCCGGTGATGCTTTCGATGCGCGACGGTCCGCTCGTCAGCTCGACCGTAACGAGATCGCCGATGCCTTCGACGGCGAGGCCGAGGACGTCGAAACCGGGGCCGACATTGCCGACGGAGCCGGGGGCGAAGGCAGTGCTCATCGCGCGCGCTGTTCCCGCGTCGTGATGGCGACGATGTCGTTGAGGACGCCGGCCGCGGTCACGGCGGCGCCGGCGCCGGGGCCGGTGACGACGAGCGGATTGGTCGCGTAGCGCTGCGAGTAGATGGCCACCTGGTTGTCGGTGCCGCGAAGGCGCGCCATCGGCGATGACGTCGGGACCGATTCGAGGCCGACGCGGATGCCTTTCCGGTCGATGCGCGCGGTGTAGCGCAGGATCTCTCCCTTGGCGATGCGGCGCGCGAGAACGTCGTCGGCGTCGGGGGCGAGGAGGGCGTCGTCGAGGTCGATGTCGTCGAATTCGACGCTGCGGCCGAGAGCGCGCGCGAGGATGAGCGCCTTGCGCGCGACGTCGCGTCCGGAGAGGTCTTCGCGCGGATCGGGCTCGGTGTACCCGAGGCGCTGCGCCTCACCTACCGCCTCGGAGAACCGGCGGCCGTCTTCGATCGCGGTCATGAGATACCCGAGGGTGCCTGAGAAACAGCCGACGATCGTCTCGACGCGGTCGCCCGCCTCGCGGAGCTTCGCGATGGTGTCGAGCACCGGGAGTCCGGCGCCGGCGGTCGCCTCGTAGCGAAGCTCGAGGCCGTTCTCGCTCGCCAGCGACATCATCCGGTTGAACTGCGCTTGCGGGACCGCGAGCGGCTTTTTGTTCGCGAGGACGACGTGGAACCCGCGGCCGAGGGCCTCTTCGATCAGGTCGGCTGTCTCGTCGGATGTGAGGTCGACGAGGATCGGCTTGCGCGACGGGAGGAGCCACAGCTCCTCGCGCAGCATGTCGCGCAAACCGTCGATGTCGACCGGCGCGCGGTCGAAGAGGCGCGCGCCGGACGCCTTCTGCTGCGCGAGCTTGCCGAGGGCGGCGGCGCTGAAGCCCTTCTCGTTCACCTTCACGCCGCTGCGGTCGGCGACGGCGATGACTTTGATGTCGGCGTCGAGCGCGGAGCGGAGGTGTTTCTCCTGCGCCGTGAGCTGCCGCGCCAGCTCGCGGCCGATCTGGCCGAAGCCGAGGAGTGTCAGCTTCGACTCGCGGGCGCTGACGTCGGCGAGCGGGCGGATGCGGTCGAGCTGGTATTCGCGATGGAGCGCCTGCAGCGCGTGCGTCGCGTCGTCTTCGCCGATGGCGACGGTGATGTTCAGTTCCGTGGAGCCCTGGGCGATGGCGACGATGTTGATCCGCTCGTGCGAGAGCGCGCTGAAGGTCCGCGACGCGATGCCGGGCGTGCCGCGCATGCCGAGGCCGACGACGGCGATGAGCGCGATGCGCGTCTCGGCGTTGATGCGGTCGATCAGTTTCAGCCGCCGCTCGTATGCGAAGGCCAGCTCGAGTGCGCGGACGGCGTGCTTGGCTTCGTTCGCGGGGACGACGAAGCAGATCGACGACTCGCTCGACGCCTGGCTGATCATCGAGACTGAGTGGCCCGCCTGCGAGAGCGCGGTGAAGGCGCGGCCGGCGACGCCGGGAACGCCGATCATGCCGGAGCCTTCGATCGCGACGAGCGCCTGTTTGTGGATCGCCGTGAGCGCTTTGACGGGGTACTCCCCTGGCTTGACGTCGTCCGCGATCCGCGTCCCGGGCCTCGCCGCATCAAAAACAGACCGGACGTGCAGCGGGATCTTGCGGTCGACGAGCGGGATCATGGTCCGCGGGTGGAGCACTTTCGCGCCGTAGAACGCGAGTTCCGCCGCCTCGCGGTAGTGCAGCTCGGGGATGACGCGCGCGCCGGGGACCGACTTCGGATCGGCCGTCATGAGGCCCTCGACCTCTTTCCAGAGGGTGAGCGCCTTCGCGTTCAGCGACCGCGCGAGGATGGCGGCGGAGAAGTCGGTGCCGCCGCGGCCGAGGGTGACCAGCTCGCCGTCGGGGCCGGTGCCGATGAAGCCGGGCATGACGACGATCTGCTTTTTCTCGAGGAGCGGCGCGAGGTGCTTCTTCGCGGCGCGTTCGCAACGGCCGAGGTTCGGCCAGAGAGAGCCGAGACGGCGCTCGGTCGTGATGATCTGCGTCGCGTCGACGTACGCCGCATCGAGGCCGAGCTCCTCCAGGTACGCCGCAAAGATGCGCGCCAGGAGGCGCTCGCCGCGCGCGACGAGTGCGTCCTGGGCGCGCACCGTCAGCTCGCCGAGGACAGAGATCGAGTCGCACATGGCGCGCATCTCGTGCGTCGCGTCCTGCACGGCCCCGTGCAGCGCCTCGGCGCGCGGACGGCCGGCGATCAGTGCCTGGATGATGTCGGTGTGGCGCAGTTCGAACTGCTTCGAGGCGGTGAAGTAGGCGACCCGGTCTCCACGCAGCGCCGAGTTGCCGGCGCCGAGGAGGAGGTCGGTCACGCCGTTCATCGCGGAGACGACGACGGAGACATGCGGCGCGGCCTGCTGCACGTGCGCAGCAGCGGCGCGAATCGCGTCGGGAGTGCCGACGGCAACTCCGCCGAATTTGTAGACCTCGAGCTTGGACGTCACCGGGCGGAACTATAGCTTCACGCCGCGGTAGACGTAGGCGATACCGAACATCAGGCGTTCGTATTCGATCGACTGAAACGCGGAGCTCTCGCGCATGAGCCGGACGAACGCCTCGCCGGACGGGAACGCGCCGGCGCTGCGGTCGAGGTATTCGTACGCTTCCTGCTCGCCTGTCACGATGCCCCCGACGCGCGGGAGAATATGCCGGCGGTAGAAGTCGTAGATCGCGCGGAACGCGCTGTTCGGCGGTTGCCCGAACTCCAGGATCATGACGCGGCCGCCGCTCTTCACGACGCGCGCGAGCTCTCGGATGCCGGCTCGAGGGTCGGCGACGTTGCGGATGCCGAACGCGATGGAGCTGATGTCGAACGACGCGTCGTCGTACGGCAGGTGCATGACGTCGGCGAGGTCGAATTCGATCTGCTTCGTCTTCATGCGCGCGAGGTCGAGCATCTCGGGGGTGAAGTCGGTGCCGATGACGACGCCTTCTTCGCCGACGGCGCGTTTGAATGCGATCGCGAGGTCGCCGGTGCCGGTGGCGCAGTCGAGGACGCGGTCGCCGCGTTTGGCGCCGGACCAGCGGACGGTCTTGCGCCGCCACCGGTGGTGCACGCCGCCGGAGAGGATGGTGTTAGCGCGGTCGTAGCGTCCGGCGATGCTGCCGAACATCGAGCGAATTCGATGAGGATCAGGACCTGTGGTCATAAAATCGGGCCGCGATGCGCGACTTTGCCTTCATCCAGACGGCCCCGCAGCGGCTGTTCGTCGGATGGGGACCGTTCGAGCAGTTGCCCTTTCGGCGACCGGAGCGGCCGGCATTCTATGTCACCGATTTTTTCCTCGACGATCCGCACCCGTGGCGGCATCCGGCGGAGTGGGAGGAGTTGTCGGTCGAGGAGTTTGCGGAACGGATCGGCGAAGGAGAGGCGTTGCGCGTCGACTGGCACCCGGCGCCGAACGACGACTTCGCGCATCTCTTCCGCTCCGCGCAGGACGCGATGTCGCGCGGCGTTTTCAGCAAGATCGTTCCGATCGTGTTCGAGACCGGGGAGGCGAGCGCGGATCCGCGGCAGTGGCTCGTCAACGAGCTGAAGTCGCTGCCCGGCGGGATGTGGGCGTACGGCTACTCGTACCACTCGCACGGGATGATCGGCGCCACGCCGGAGCTGCTGTTCCGGTCGGAACGGCGCGGCTACACGACCATGGCTCTGGCTGGCACGCGCCCGGTAGCGCGCGCCGAGGAGCTGCTGCGCGATCCGAAGGAGCTGCGCGAGCATCGATTCGTGGTGGATGACATCGTGCGGCGGCTCGCGCCGTTCGGAAATCTGGAGCTCGGGCCGATCGGCGTCATGCGGCTTCCGAACATCGCACACCTCATTACGCCGATTTACTTCGCGGAGAATGGCGCGGAGAAGATGTCGTTCGCAGAGATGATCCGGCGTCTTCACCCGACCGCGGCGCTCGGCGTGTCGCCGCGCAACGAGGCGGGCGAGCGCTGGCTGCGCGAAGCGGACCGGGGCGTCAAGCGGCGGTCGTTCGGCGCGCCGTTCGGGTTGGAGAAGGAGGACCGTTCGGCGCTCGCGGTGGTGTCGATCCGCAACGTGCAGTGGCACGGGACGTCGCTCCGCGTTGGCTCCGGCGCGGGATTGCTGGCGGAGAGCCAGCTCGAGCGCGAGCTCGAGGAGCTTCGCCAGAAGCGCGCGCAGGTGAAGGCGCTGTTTGGTCTTGACGCGCTAGTGCCGGCATGACGAACCTCGAGTTCGCGCGGCGGACGATCGCCGCGATCCGCAGCCTCGGCGTCACGGACTTCTGCGTCTGCGCCGGATCACGGAACGCGCCGCTGCTCGCGGTGCTCGGGAAGACGCAGCAGATCAAGATCTACACGTTCGTCGACGAGCGGAGCGCGGCGTTTTTCGCGCTCGGCGTCGGGAAGCGGCTCGGCAGGCCGGCGTGCGTCGTGACGACGAGCGGTACGGCGGTGGCGGAGCTGCTTCCGGCGTCGATCGAGGCGCATTACTCGGGCGTGCCGCTGGTGCTGCTGACGGCGGACCGTCCGGCGCGCTTCCGCGGGACGGGCGCGCAGCAGTCGATCGATCAGCAGGGGATCTTCGGCGTCCATGCGACGACACGGATCGACGACTGGAACGGGCGCGGCGCCCTGCACGTGAACGTCGAGTTCGACGAGCCGCTGATCGACGACGAGGTGGAAGCGGATGCGCCGTGGCCGGTGCGGATGAAGGCGCGGGTTACGCCGGATGTGACGCCGGTGCCGATCCCATTCGAGAAGCCGCTGGTGCTCATCGGTGGACTGAGTCAAAGCACGGATGCCGAGGATCGCGACCGCGTTCGCGAGTTCGCGCTGGGGTTGAACGCGCCGGTGTACGCGGAGCCGCTGTCGGGATTGCGCGAAGATGAGGCGCTGCGCGATTTGCTGGTGCTGAACGAGCGGTCGCTGTCACGCGGCGGTTTCGACGGCGTCATTCGCATCGGCAACGTGCCGACGCTCCGCTTCTGGCGCGACCTTGATCGCAGTGACCTCGGGCTGCTCTCTTTCAATGAGTTGACGTTTCCGGGTTTGTCGCGCGGAGAGGTCCACCCAATCGAAGCGTTACCCGTGGGGCAGCCGCGAACGCGCGATGACGCGTTCTTCGCCCGCGACCGCGAACAGCGCGCTCGGTTCGAGGCGATCCTCGACGGCGAGCCGGAGTCCGAGCTGGCGATCTTCCGGAAACTGTCGCGCGAGCTGCCGCTCGGCTCGCGCATTTACCTCGGCAACTCGCTTCCGATCCGCGAGTGGGATCTCGCGGCGACGCGCGAGCAGCGCGGCTATGTCATCGAAGCGAATCGCGGGGCGAACGGGATCGACGGGCAGCTCTCGACCGCGTTCGGGTGGAACGCAGACGTCGCGATCGTGGGCGATCTCACGGCCCTCTACGATCTGAACGCACCGTGGATCCAGTCGAAAACAAGCGTCATCGTCATCAATAACCGCGGCGGACGGATCTTCGAGCGCGTCCCGACCGGCGCGCCGGAGCTCGCGATCAACGAACACGCGATCTCGTTCGAAAAGTGGGCGGCGATGTTCGGGATCGATGTGACCGAGGTCCGCCCGGACGCCGAGGCTTCGCGGCGAGTTTGGCAGTTGTACGACGAGCTCTGGGCGTGATCACGTTCTTCAATGGCTTCCTCGGCGTCGATCGCGACTGGGATTTCGTTCGTGACATCGAAACCGACGAGCGGGTGCTGGTCGGCTATTCGATGGGCGGACGCCTGGCGCTTCAGGCACTAGTTGCGAACGCGGCGTTCGACCGTGCTGTCATCATCTCGGCGGGTCTGAATCTCGAGGAAGGTCGCGAGGAGCGGCGCGCGCGTGACGAAGCGTGGGCGAAGCGGTTCGAGTCGGATGCCTGGGACGAAGTCATGCGCGACTGGAATGC
>DASYSN010000252.1:0-3281 GCA_036003305.1 Thermoanaerobaculia bacterium | reverse complement strand
GCCGCGGACGGCCGCCGACGATCAGCACCTGGCCGACGCCGTTGATCGACTCGAGCCGGCGGCGGAGTTTCTTGTCGGCGAACTCGGTGATGTCGCGGATCGGTGCGGGGCCGGAGAGCGCGATGCCGATGACCGGAATGGAGTCAGGATCGAACTTCTGGATGATCGGAGGATCGGCGTCCTTCGGCAGGTCCCGCAGGATCGTGTTGACCCTATCGCGCACTTCCTGCGCCGCGACGTCGGAGTCCTTCTCGAGGACGAACTGCACGGTCACCTGCGACACGCCCTCGGACGAGATCGACTGCAACTGATCGATGCCGCTGATGGTGTTGACCGCTTCTTCGATCTTGTCGCTGATGTCGGTCTCGATCTCCTCCGGGGCCGCGCCGGTCAGCGTGGTCGAGATGACAATGGTCGGAAAGTCGACCTTCGGGAAGCGGTCGACGCCGAGCTGCAGGTACGCGAAGTACCCGACGACGACGAGCGAGAGGATGAGCACCGTCGCGAAGATCGGACGGCGGACGCAGATTTCGGACAGTTTATGCATAGGTCACCGTGCGTTCATCTCCACTCGGGCAAACAGTCCCGGCTTCAGCTTCCCATCCCGATTCGCGAACTCGGTCTCGACGAGGAATGAGCGCGTGGCGGAATCGACGACGCCGCCAACGGTCGTCACCCGTCCCGCGAACGTCTCGTTCGGATACGGATCGACGGTCGCTTTCACGGAATCGCCGACGTGCACCGACGCGAGGTAGCGCTCCGGCACTTTGAAGCGAAGTTTGAGCGGCGAGAGCTGCACGACGACGACCGCGACGCTGTTGTCTCCCATGCGCTCGCCGACATCGGCACGCTTCTCGGCGACGACGCCGTCAATGGGAGAGCGCAATGTGGCGTCGTTGATCTGCTGACGGAGCAGCGCCGCCTGCGCCACGGTGCTCTGCCGCATCGCCACCGCCTGGTCGTAGGCGGACTGCGAGCGGTCGTAGGTCGCGCGCGGGATCGAGTCCTTCGCGATGAGGTCTTTCTTGCGGTCGAGATCGCGCCGCGCGTCGTCCTCGGCCGCCTTGGCGCGGGCGATATCGGCGTTCGCGCGGTCGAGGTTGAGCCGCAGGTAGTCGCTCTCGAGCTCCAGGATCGGCTGCCCCTTGGCGACGTGCGATCCTTCGTCGACGAACATCTTCGCCACACGCCCCGGCGTCTTCACCGCGAGCTCGGAACGAACCGGCGAAACGAACTCACCCGTCGCCACGACGACGCCATTCGTCTCCGTCGCGACGCCTTGGTTCTGTGCGACTCCTTGATTCTGTGTGGCGCCGGCGCCCTCGCCGGCGCTCCCCGTCGTCGTCGTCGCCGCAGCAGCAGCAACGCTCTGCACATCCTTCGGCAGCTCCGGCGCCGTCTTGTTCGTGTCGGTTGCCGCGGGAGCCGCTTTCTTGCATCCGACACACGCGACGAGCGCGACGAAGGTGAGGACGAGAATCGATCGCTTCATTTCTGAACGGCTCCTGATGTGACGTTGACTGCTTCTTTCATCGCCCCAGCGACGTACCAGACGCGCAGTTGCGCCAGGTCGCGATTGAGGGTCTCTTCGTTGACGGCGCGCCGCGCATCGGCGAGCGACGCCTCGCTGGTCGCGACGTCGAGCGACGTCGCCTCCTGCGCACGATAGGTTTCGAAGACCTGGTTGTACTCCGCCTCGGCGGCCGCGAGCTGTTCCTTCGCGAGCCCGAGCGCCGTCTCGGCCTCGTGCAGCGCGGCAAGGGCGGTGCGCACGTCCTCGCGCGCCGTGGTCTTTGCGGTGTCGAGGTCGAGCTGCGCCTGGATCTCGCGTGCGCGTGCCGCCGCGACGCGCGCCTCGACCTCACCCGACTGCAGGATCGGAACGGTGAAGTTGAACGCGCCGAACGCGTAGCGCGGTGCGGGGAACGCCGACTTCTGGCTCACGTAGCCGCCGTTGAACGTGACGGTCGGGAGCCAGAAACCTTTCTGTTTCTGCACCTCGAGGCGCGCGATCTCGACGTTGTTAAGCGCGACCGCGACGTCCGGCCGCGACGTCTCGGCGCGCGAGATGAGAGCCTGCTCGTCGGGCACTGCCGGCGCCGGATTGCTCGTGTCGGTCACTTCGATCGGGCCGTTCAGATCGAGATCGGCGCGGAGGCGGCTCACCGCCTCTTCCCGCGTCTGCTGCGCCGCCGCGAGCTGCCGCTGCGCCGCCTTGATCGACGTCTCGGCGCGGAGGACGTCGACCTTCGTCGACTCGCCGGCCTCGTAGAACGCGCTCGCCTGCGACCGGCGCTTCTGCGCGACGTCGATGTTCTTCTGCTCGATCGCGATGCGGCTGTCGGCGTTCACTACGCCGAGGTAGTTGGACGCGACGCGGAGGAGGACGGCGTCTTCCGTGCCGAGGACGCCTTCCCGCGCGTTGAGGATCGCGATCTTCGCCTGGTTGTACGCGCGAATCTCGCGGCGGCCGGCGTACACCGGCTGCGAGAAGTTGAGGTGATAGTTCCAGTCGTTGCGCGGGAGTACCGTGACGTCGTTGCCGCCCGCGTTGAAGGCGACCGTTTCGCTGTTCCGCTGCGCGGCGCCGTTCAGGGTGATGCGCGGCAGGACGTTGGACAGCAACTGTTCCTTGTTTGCCTCGGCCACGCTGACGTCGGCACGCGCTCGCTCGACGGTGTTGTTCACCTTTTCGGCGCGCTCGAGGGCGTCGTGGAAGGTGAGCTTGGTGACCTCCTGCGCTTCCGCCGGCAGGATTGCCGGCGCCACACAGAGCACCGCGATTGCGATGAGTCGTTTCAATTCGAGCTCCGTTTCTGTTTGCGAATGACGATGCCTTCGACCACCAGTCCGACGATGAGATCGACGTCACTCTCCTCGGGTGGCGGTGCGCTTTCGTTCAGACGCTCGAAGGTGATGGCGACCGCTCCTTCGATGAGGAAAAGCGCGAGACGGTAGGGATCCACCTTTCGCACCTCGCCGCGCTTCATCGCCTCGTCGAGAACGCTCGCGAACGCGGCGATGCGCTGCTGGTACTGCGGCGCGCAGTGGCGCTTCTGCCACCGCTTCTGATGCGATGAGCCGCTCGGAATGCGCAGCGACAGGTAGAGGCGGAAGAACTCCGCGTTCTCGCGGAAGAACGCCATCTGCGCCCGGAACAGCTCGCGCAGCTTCTCCTCGATCGGAAGGTCGAGCGCGAGGACGGTGTCGACGCGCTCGTGCAGTTGCGCGATCGCCGTCTCGAACGTCTTCTCGACCAGCTCGTCGCGGTCGCGGAAGTA
>DASYSN010000251.1:0-6715 GCA_036003305.1 Thermoanaerobaculia bacterium | reverse complement strand
TGGGATGACGGCACAGAAGTCCTGCTGTATGTTGCTCATGACACTGAGCTCCTTTCTCTGTTTTCGCGAACTGGACTGGGCATGTGTCGGGGCCGGACCGCGCTGGAACGCGGGCCGGCCCGCTAAACCTCACATCAGTGGGTCATGGGCGCCTCCTTTCCTGTGATCGGAATCCCCTCGAACGTGGTTGGGATCGGGTTGGGCTGGGGCTGCGGCGGCTGATTTGCCAGCTTCCGCAGGCCGCGCGTCTTGAGGTGGCGCGCCATGTACTTGACGGCTTGGCGGATGTCCGTCGAACCCGGATCACGCCCGAGCGCTTTCCCCGCCGCGTACGTCTGGAGTGCCGCCGCGGAGACCATCGCGTGATTCAGCCCCAGCTGGAACTGGAGCGCCGCGGCGAACTTGCCCACCTCGTCGAGCACCGGCTTCCACGCCGTGTTGTACTGCTGGGAATTCCGGGCCTCGTCGACGTTGAGCCGGTTCAACGCCTGGAGGTCGGGGGTCTGGGCTGTCTGCCAGATCACCTCGTCGTTGAAAGCCACCGGGACCGCGCGGTAGCCCCGGACGAAGTTCTCGGTCGTCGGATGCGGAAGTGCGAGCGGGTCCATACCTACCTGCAATCCGACGAATCCCTGGAGGAACTTCTGCGCCTGCTGCTGGTGGAATGTGTCAACCGGGGGAGGCGGAGGAACGGGGGGATCGGGAGTGTTGGTCGCGAACTGGACTGTCATGGGAAGCCTCGCTTTCTCGAACGGTCCGAGCTGCCACGCGCAACTCGGCCGTTCGTCCTCGGGTTACCTTCGGGGGTTCGGCCGAACCACCGACGGCGATGAGCGCTGCAGCACTCTGGGCTTCCGATCGGACCGAAATCACAATACGAGCGCTATGTCTTGCGCCGTACGTCATGAGTCGGTTACAAGACGGTGACGGCCGCTAAGCCTCTGACGGGCAGTCGTTTATTAACTGCGGCAGGTAAATCCGCGCTTTTTTTCTTCTTTTTTTAGTGCGTAAGAGTTGCGGATTTTGCAACTCTTGCTTGCATTACGGGCAGGATCGCCGGAACTCCTACCCTGTCGAAGCGCTGATCACGATTTCTGATCATGCTGATCACGATTGTGATCAGGGTGATCACCCGGCGTGATCAGGGTGATCTTCCCTTGTGATCAGCTACATCACCCGGCTCGATCAACAGGATCACCTTTTGTGATCACCTACATCACGAATTCTGATCAACCAGATCTTTCCGCGTGATCACCCACATCAGATCGTCTGATCACCCACATCACGGCGCCCGATGACCGCCTCACCAATGCATTAATCCCGCATCGCCTGCCATGTGTCATCCCTCGGGACCGAAGGAACCTATATTTGTCGCTTCCGAACATGTTGGACATCGAGCACGAGCTCACTGACCCCGAACTGATGTCAGAGCGCGTGGCGTTTCACGCACGCCTCATGGCCGAGGAGCAGGCGGCTGCCGCGATCTGCGACCGCGTGCTGCAAGGCCCGTCGCGCTGGTGGGGGAACGCGCTCGATCAGGTCGAGGGGGTGCATACGGCCGGCATGGTGGCGGTGCTCATCTCGCGGGCGGAAGACGTCGTTCCGAAGCGTCCTGCGGAGGCGCTCGACCTCGTCGACCTCGCGTTGCGCGTCGCAGAGGGCATCGCGGAAGACGCGTATCCGTACGAACACCTCCTGAAGATCCGCGGTCAGGCGATGCGCGAGCGGTCGTTTGTCCTCTCTTACATGGGGCGTTTTCGCGAAGCGGCGGCGACCGCCGAGTTCGCGCGCGTGCTGCTGGTGCAGATCCCTCTTCCGCTGCTCGAGCTGGCGCGCCTCGACCTGGTGAAGTCGAACATCGCGCGGAACATGGAAAAGTACGCCGAGGCCGCGGAGCTCGCGCGCAATGCCGGGAAGACCTTCCTCGAATTCGGATCGCGCGTTTCGTGGCTCAAGGCGCTGCAGTTCGAAGCGGCCGCGCTCTTCTCGCAGGGCGGGTTCGCGGAAGCTCGCGAGGTGTGGCGGGTCTGCGAGGCGTATGCGGAGCTGATCGATCCCGCGGACCACGCGGTACTGCTCTACAACCTCGGCATGTGCGCGTCAGAACTGGGTGACGGCGATGAGGCGGCGCACTATCTGTCGCCCGCCGCGGCTGCATTCGAAAAGCTCGGCCATCGTGTACCCGGTGCCAAGTGCCGGTACCTGGCCGGCAGATCGTTGATGGCGGCGGGTGCGTACGGCGAAGCGATCGAGACACTCCAGAGGTCGTGGCACGAACTGGAGGAGTTGGAAGCGATCGGCGACGCCGTGCTTCCCGCACTCCTGCTCGTCGAAGCGTTTCTGATCGTCGGCCGGACGCAGGAGGTGCCCGCCATCTGCCGGCTGCTGATCGACCGCTGCACCCGCGGCGGCATGCCGACCAGCGCGATGACCGCGCTCGCCTTCCTGCGCGAGACGGTCGCAACGGGACACGCCTCTCCGGCGATGGTCCGGCAGATTCACGACTTCCTGCGCGACAGCGCGGACATGCGGCGAGCAGCGAGGCTCGCGCCATGAGCGACCCCGTCCTCGACGAACTTGCCGTCCGGATCGGTGCACGCATCCGCGCCTTCCGCTACGAACACGGCCTGACGCAAACGGAGCTAGCGGAACGAACCGGAATCATGCGCCAGCAAATCGGCCGCTATGAGTCCGGCGACGACCTCCCGTCATTGCCGAACGCCATGATCCTCGCGAAGTTCATGGACATCCTCGTCGACGAGCTCCTGTACGGCAGTCAGGGCGAAGACATCCGCATCTCCGACCCGTACCTCCGCGAACGCTTCGTGATCATCGACCGGATGAAATCCGAACTGCGCCACGCGGCCTGCGACTTTATGGACATCTTCATCACCAGCAGTCTGCAAGGCGCGAAAGAGTCGCAGAAGTAGGGTCTTCCAGTCGAGCGGTGCTTCCGTCTTTGGCGGATTGACGGAAATCAGCAGCGCAGCTAGGATGCGCGACCTCCCTGGAGAGAGATCCTCCCAAAAGAAAAACGGTCTGTCGAGTTTCTCCGTAACAACGTCACGCGTCTAAGAACGAAGGATTGCCGTCCAGTGTGGCGATCCATGTAGCAGTTCAGCAATTCGTCCGAAAGGGTCCATATGCGATCGTCCGCCACCCGTCTGCTCTTCGTGTGCCTCGCCTCGCTCGTCGCGTTCTCCGCGACAGGAGCGACGCTCACCGGCATCGTGCCGCCGTCCGCGCCTCACGGCGCCCGCGTCCTATTGGCTGGCTCGGGTCTTGACGCGCCCGACCTTGTCGTCACCTTCAGCGACGGGAGCGGCAACCCCGTCACAGCGGCGATCGTCGCGAGCACTGCGAAAACCGCGGAGGTGGTCGTCCCTTCCGCAGCGGCATCGGGGCTTGTGCAGGCCTCCGCAGCCGGTACAACCTTCGGAACGGCGTCATTCACGCTGCTCAGTGATCCGGCATTCACGAGCGTGCGAACGCTTGCCCTCTCCGACAAATCGAATGATGTGTTCAAAGCCCTCGGCGGTGTGGCGCTCGAACCGAATGGCATAGTCGTCATCGCCGATACAGCGCATAACGTCGTTTCGATCATGGCGCCCGGCTCGGCGCCGACGGTTCTCGCCGGCACGCCGTCAAAGTCCGGCTTTCAGGATGGGTCAGGCGCACAGGCGCTCTTCAAGCAGCCAGCCGCGGTCGCATACGACGCTGCGAGGAACTTGATCTACGTCGCGGATACCGGCAACAACGCGATCCGCACGGTTGCCGCTGATGGAACGGTAAGCACAATCGCGAGTGCCGCGGCACAGTTCAAAGCGCCGCAAGCGATCGCGGTCGACGCAAACGGCAATCTTCTGGTCGCGGACACCGGCAACAGCGAGATTCGTCTGGTTACGCCGTCCGGAAGCGTGTCGACGCTCGCCGGCAGCCTCCACTCAGGTTTCGCAGACGGCGCCGTCAGTCAGGCCCTCTTCAATGCTCCGAGCGGGATCGCGGTCGATCGCGACGGCGCCGTCTACGTCGCCGACGCCGGCAACAACCGCATCCGCAAGATCGCAAACGGCAGCGTGACGACGATCGCCGGAACCGCGCAGCAGGGATGGGCCGATGGCCCTGCCGCCTTCGCGCAGTTCAAGCTTCCAGGCGGCATCGCCGTCGACGACGCCGGCAACATCTACGTTTCCGACACCGCGAACAACGTCATTCGCCTCATCAGCGGCGGCAACGTCTCGACGATCGCCGGCAACGGCAAGCAGGGGCTCATCGACGGCTCGCCGGTCGCCGCATCGTTCAAAGCGCCGGCGGGTCTCGCATACGGCGGCGGTGTCTTCGTCGCCGACAGTGGCAACGACGCGGTGCGCCTGCTCGTCCCCGAGCTGAAGTTCTCCGCGGTCTACCCCGCGAGCGGCCCCGAAGCGGGCGGAAACTCGGTTCGCCTCTTCGGTTCCGGGTTCGTGAACGGTCTCACGTCCGTCGCCGTCAATGGCGCAAACGTGAGCGCCACCTTCGTCACGTCGACCGAGTTGCTCATCCCATCGATGCCGTCAGGCACCGCCACGGTGAGCATGGCAATCACAACTCCGGCCGGTACCGTGCAGCTCTCCAACTGCTACACCTACCTGCCGCCGCCCACCGTCGCGACCGTGCAGCCGAACAAGGGAAAGACCGCGGGCGGCGACGTGGTGACGATCACCGGGACGAACTTCGGCAGCATCGATGACACGTCGGTGACGTTCGGTTCTACCGCCGCCACGGTCACGTCGGTGACGTCCGCCAGTATTGCGGTGACGACACCGGCCGGATCGGCTGGAACCGTCGACGTGACAGTTTCCACGCCCGGCGGTAGCGCCACGCGAAGCTCCGCATTCACGTACCTCGACCCGCCCACGATCGCTTCGATCGCGCCGACTGCCGGCAAGACGGCCGGCGGCGACGGCATCACCGCGACCGGCACCAACTTCGACGACACCACAACGACGCTCACGATCGGCGGCGTTCCGGCAACCAATGTCGTCGTCGTTTCGCCGACGTCGCTCACCGCGACAACACCGGCAGGAAGCGCGGGACCGGTGAATGTCGCCGTCACGACGGCGGGCGGCAGCGCGATGCTGAGCGGCGGCTTCACCTACGTGCCGCCGCCGGTGATCGCCTCGTTCACACCAACGTCCGGTACCGCCGGATCAAACGTCACGATTACCGGCCAGAACTTCGCCACCGTCGCGGCGAACGACACCGTCACGATCGGCGGCGCAGCAGCCGCCGTCGTGAGCGCGACGGCTACGCAACTCATTGTGACCGTTCCGGCGAACGCAATCAGCGGGGCGATAGCGGTGACCGCAATCGGCGGCACGGCGACGTCCGCCACGCCCTTCACCGTCATTACGTACCGCAGCCTCGCCGTTACCTCGCCGGTCACCTCGCTGCAGCCGGCAACCCAGCAGCAGTTCACGGCGATCGTCACGCTCGTCGACAACACCACGCGCGACGTGACTTCGAGCGCGACGTGGAGCTCGTCGAATCCGACGGTTGCGTCGGTGTCTTCGACAGGCCTGGTCAGTGCTGCGACGAGCGGCGCCGCCGACATCTCCGCGACCTTCTCCGGCCTGTCGGCGACCCTGCATGTCGTCGTGCAGTCGGGATTCGGTTTGCCGCCGGCAACGATGCAGGGCCCGCCGCTCGATCCGACGATCATCTCGCCGCTCGCAGACACTATCCGGTTCCTCTACACAGGCCCGAATGCCATTCAGACAGGTGTTGCCGCGAACACGATCGACGACAACCGGTCCGCCGTCATATCGGGTCGCGTTACGGATCGATCGGGGGCCGCTGTTCCCGGCGTCCAGGTCACGGTGGCGCAGCATCCTGAGTACGCCGAGACGTTGACGCGCGTCGATGGCCGCTACGATCTCGCGTTCAACGGCGGCGGGCCGCTTCATCTCATTTTCAGCAAGAGCGGCTTCCTGCCGGCGGACCGTCTCGTAACGACAAAATGGAATCAGCAGAAGACGATCGATGACGTCGCGCTGGTCGCCTACGACACCGCCGTCACCACAATCACTTCGAACCCGCCAGTTCCACAGGTAGCGCAAGGCTCACTGAGCAGCGACACCGACGGAAATCGCCGCGCGACGATGTATTTCCCGCCCGGCGTCGCGGCGACGCTCATCAACGCCGATGGAACCACGCAGGCGGCGACGACGCTCCATGTCCGCGCGACGGAGTACACGGTCGGGCCGAATGGGCCGAAGGCCATGCCGGCCGTTCTGCCCCCGAACAGCGGCTACACGTATTGCGTCGAGTTGTCGGTCGACGAAGCCCCCGGCGTGACGTTCTCGCAGTCGGTTCCCGTCTACGTCGAGAATTTTCTCGGCTTCCCGGTCGGCTCGGTAGTTCCGGTCGGCTACTTTGACCGCACGAAAGACCTCTGGGTGCCGGCTCTCAACGGCGTCGTCATCAAGATCGTGAGCGTGACGAACGGCGCTGCCGCCCTCGATACGGACGGCGACGGCAACCCTGATACGCAGGATCGGCTGACGGCGCTCGGCATCGACACGAATGAGCTCAGGCAGCTCGGCAGTCTGTACACGACCGGGCAGACGCTCTGGCGCGTTCAGGTCGACCACTTCACGCCGTGGGACATGAACTGGCCCTACGGACCACCTTCGGACGCGGTGTCGCCGTTGCCGCCGCCGCCCGACACCTCGAT
>DASYSN010000250.1:0-4406 GCA_036003305.1 Thermoanaerobaculia bacterium | reverse complement strand
TCCGAGCAACGCCGACAAGCGCATTGCGCTGGCGCGGATGTACCTCGAAAAAGAAAACATGATGGGCGTCTTCGAGCAGACGAACGCCGTCCTTCAGAAAAACCCGAGCGACGCGCGCGCACAGACCTACAACGCGATCGTACGGATGGCGATGGGGCAGCTCGACCAGGCAACGTCGCTGCTGAAGACCGCCACGAAGACCGATCCAAAACTCGCCGATGCGTGGGTCGCCCTCGCGTGGATCCACGTGCAGAAGGGCGACAAGACCGGCGCGAAAGCGGCGATCGACTCCGCGATTGAAAACGTTCCGGCGGAGGCCGACCGGCTGCGCGACGTGTGGACCCAGATGTCCAACGTCCAGCCCGCGGCCGCGATGACCGACAACCCGCACGCCAAAGGCGCGCTCGCCGATCCGGTTGCTGCACCGATGGCGCCTCCAGCTCCCACGGCCGCGCCGGACGCCATCCACCTCACCCTGTCGCTCGCCCCGACCGCCGCGACCAAGACCGGCGTCCTCTACATCATCGCCCGCAACCCAGGCGAGACCGCCGGTCCGCCGCTCGCCGTCAAACGCGTCAACATCACCTCCTTCCCGCTGACCGTCGACTTCAGCTCCGCCGACTCGATGATGGGCCAGCCCCTCCCGAAGAAGATCCACCTCGAAGCCCGCCTCGACGCCGACGGCGACGTCGCCACCAAATCGCCGACCGATCCAATCGCCACAGCCGATGGCGTCTCAACCGGAGCCACCCTCGCGCTGACGTTGAAGTAGGTGACTGGACACCCAGCGAGGGATCTGTGGCGTTCTTGCGAAGGATCTCAAATTTCGCGGCAGGAGCCACCCGCAGCGCATTTGGAGATCCTTCGCCGCGCTACGCCGGCTCAGGATGACGGATTGTTTGGGTCGCGCGATTTTTCACAGCCTCTTAGGATGACGGAGGAACATTCGACCAATGCCAGCGGAGGCTTTGATGAACCTGTGTCCTGTCTGCCGCTACCCTGACCCCGCGATGGCGTCGCCTCCGGAGCCCTATTACATCTGTCCCTGCTGCGGTACCGAATTCGCTCTCGACGACGAGCAGAAAACCCACGCGCAATTGCGTGACGAGTGGATCGCACGGGGAATGCCGTGGTTCAGCACGTACACGCAGCCGCCGAACCGCTGGTCTCCCGCCGATCAGCTTGGGCTGACTGCGAAGCGCTGAAAACCGATCCCGTCAACCTGATACACTCCCGCCGTTCGCCTAGGGGTGGCCGCGATGTCGCGGCCTGAGATCAAACCCTCGAACCTGATCCGGCTGACACCGGCGTAGGGAAAGGCAGAGAATGTCGACAATCGTTTTTCTTTTTCTTCTTCTCCAGCAGGACTCCACGCAACAGCAGCAACAACCGCAGCAGAAACCGCCTCAGAAACCGGTGGTCGAGGAATCGATCGTCGTCTCCGGCATCCGCGCCGACGACAAGAAGCCGGTGACGAAGACGAACATCACGCGCGAAGACATCGAGCGCGACTACACGACGCAGGACATCCCGCTCCTGCTGCGCGACGCGCCGTCGATCAACACGTACACCGAGTCGGGCGTCGGCGGCTCCGGCTACTCGTACATCACACTGCGCGGCGTCTCGCCGACGCGGCTCAACTTCACGCTCGACGGAGTACCGCTCGCCGATTCCGAGGATATGGCGGCGTACTTTGCGGACTTCCCGGACCTCGCGAGGTCGCTGCAGACCATCCAGATCCAGCGCGGCGTCGGGACGTCGACCATCGGCTCGGCGTCGTTCGGCGGCTCGATCAACCTCGAGAGCATCGCCCTCGCGCCGAAGGAAGACCTGGACGTCGACGTCGCAGGCGGCTCGTACGGCCAGAAGTACGGCAGCGTCGCGTGGCAGAGCGGCATCACGCCCGGCGGCTACGCCATGTACACCCGCATCTCCGACCTCCAGAACGACGGCTACCGCGAGCACTCCGGCGTCCACCAGCGCGACGTCTTCTTCTCGGGGATGAAGCAGAACGACGACTCGCAGATCCGCTTCACCGGATTCTCCGGACACGAGCGCCAGCACATGTCCTTCCTCGCGACCGACACCGACACGCTCGCGGTCGACCGCCGCAACAATCCCCTCGGACCCGACGACAACGACTCCTTCGGCTACGACCTCGGCAACCTGCAGTACCTGAAGGCGCTCTCGCCTTCGACCAACTTCAGCGCGCAGGCGTACTACCAGCGCGGCTACGGCTGGTACTCGCTCTCCGGCGACCGATACGGCCTCGACGGCCGTCTCTTCGGCACGCTCGTCACCATGAGCTGGACCCGCGGACCGCTCACCGCGAACTACGGCGTCGGCGCGAACACGTTCAAGCGCTTCCACACGCTCGACGAGGCGGACGGCGTCCGCGACTACGACAACTACGGCACGAAGTCGGAGGAGAACGCCTTCGCGAAGGTGAGCTACGACCGCGCGCGCTGGCATTACTACGGCGACGCGCAGCTCCGCACCGCCGACTTCCACTACCGCGGCGACGTCGCCATCGCCCCCATCCGCTGGACGTTTTTCAATCCGAAGCTCGGCACGCGTTACGATCTCACCTCGCGCTCGTCCGTCTATGGCTCCGCCGGCGTCTCCACGCGGGAGCCGGCGCGCAATGACCTCTTCCAGGGCGAAGACAACGCGACCATCCCACACGACCTCCACGCCGTTCGCCCCGAGCGTCTCTACGACTTCGAGGCGGGATGGAACTTCACCGCGCCGCGCACCACCGTCGCCTTCGACGCGTACGCCATGGAGTTCCGCCACGAGATCGCGGCGACCGGCCAGCTCTCCGACATCGGCCTCCCGCTCCGCGTCAACGTCGACCGCAGCTACCGCCGCGGCCTCGAGCTCGACGCGCACTTCGACGCGAGCCCGCGCATCCGCCTCCGCACGAACGCGAACGTCAGCCGCAATCGCATCAAGACGTGGGTGCAGTCGTACGACGTCTACGACGACGCCGGCGACTTCGTCGAGAGCCGCCTCCTGACGCACCACGACGTCAATCCGCTGCTCACGCCGCCGGTGATCGTGAACCAGTCGATCGACTACCTCGCGACGAACCGGCTGACCCTCGGCGTCACCGGCCGCTATGTCGCGAAGTCGTACCTCGACAACACCAACAACTCCGACTTCGTCGCCCCGTCGTTCTTCGTCGTCGACGGCAAAGCCGACTTCGCGCTGCCGCGCAACGCCAAGGTGACGCTGCAGGTGAACAACCTCACCAACCGCAAGACCTACTACCCGAGCGGCTACAGCTACCTGACCATGAACCCGGCCGGCGTCATCGGCGGCACGTCATACTTCTATCCCCAGGCCACGCGGAATTTCGTCATCATGCTCGACGCAAAGCCATGATTGTTCTGTCATCCCGAGCCGCCGGAGCTGCGGAGCAGCGGAGGACGGTCGAGGGATCCGGTGCTGAAACGATGATCCGGATCCCTCGACCGCGCTCGCCTCTTCGAGGCTCCGCCGGCTCGGGATGACAGGCTGTTGTCCGAAATGACCTGGCCCACCCCACTCGAAATCGCCGCCGTCCTCTTCATCCTCGCCAACGTCTGGTTGGCGACGAAGGAGAACATCTGGACGTGGCCGACCGGCATCGTCGGCGTGGTCCTCTACACGATCGTCAACTACAAGGCGAAGCTCTACGCGAATGCCGGACTGCAGGCCGTCTACTTCGTCCTGTCGATCCACGGCTGGTACGAATGGCTGCACGGCGGGGAGAACAAGAGCGAGCTGCACGTCCGGCGTGCCACCGGCCGGCAGTGGGTCGGCTGCGCCATCGCCTCGGTGCTCCTGACCGCGGCGGTCATCGAGCTCCTCCGGTGGACGCAGGACTCGCAGCAAACCTTCCTCGACTCCGCCACCACGGCGCTGAGTCTCGTCGGCCAGTGGCTGATGAACGAGAAGCTGATCGAGAACTGGTGGTTCTGGCTCGTCGTCGACATCGCATACGTGCCGATCTACCTCAAATCGGGCAACTGGCTGACGTCCGGCCTTTACGCCGTTTTCTGCATCCTGTGCATCAAGGGGATCGTCGATTGGAAGCGCTCGATGCGCTCTACCGCGTCTGCCTGATCGGCCCCGAGTGCACCGGCAAGACCACCATCGCCGCGCGCCTCGCGGAGCGCTACAAGACCGTATGGGTCCCCGAATACGCCCGCGAATACGCCGAACGCGTCGCCCGCCCCCTGACCGCGGATGACGCCGACCCCATCGCCCGCGGCCAACTTGCCGCCGAAGACCGCGCCATCGCCGAAGCCCACCGCACCGGCGCCCGCCTTCTGATCCACGACACCGACCTCGTCTCCACCTACGTCTACGCCCGCCACTACTACTCCGCCGCCCCACCCTGGCTCGAAGCGATCCTTCCC